>JABJBS010000207.1 GCA_018668695.1 Deltaproteobacteria bacterium | reverse complement strand
GTTGTGGACTCTGACGACTGGGACCGTATCAACGCTGATAGCGAACTTTACTGGCGTCAAAGGTAAGCACGTGTTTCAAACCGAGGCTTCAATCAACCGTGGCAATTCTGGTGGACCGTTACTTAACGAGAACGGTGCGATGATCGGCATCAATACATCGATATCTCGGCAGGCTGCTGATGGGGTTGCGATAACGGATGTTAACTTCGCACTTAAGGCATCGGTAGCAGTTGATTGGCTCAATGCCATGGGTCATTCTGTATCCTTCGGGAATGCTAAGCTGGCTGCATTACCAACGTCGCCGACTAAACCAAAGAAGTTGGTTGTTCTGAAGAAAGAGCCAGCCAAGGAGCAAGTGGTTGGTAAGCGACTGGACGTAAAAAAAGCAAAGACCAGGCAAAAAGTTTTAACGCCGAAGCGGCCTTACAGCTTGAAGGAATTACGCCGTAAGCAAATTCGAGAGTTAGAAAATATGATGGACGAAATGAGACTTCGTTAGGAACGATGATTCGGGTCCGATTAAGGAAGGGAAAAAATGAGAAGGCAAATTAAGGTAGTTATGGGTGTACTGCTCTCAATGTCGATGATGGCTTGTATTAGTCACCGTGGCAGCAGTCGCCAAGTTACGCGGGTAGCCGCGGACTCACAAACAGACTTGTCGGGAAACTGGAACGACACCGACGCTCGTATGGTGTCGGATGCCTTGTTGCGTGATTGTTTCGCGTCAGCATGGATTCAGAATTTCGCGCAAGAAGAAGGGCGTAAACCCGCCATTCGCGTGCGGTCAGTCGTAAACAAGACTGATGAGCACATTGATGCGCAGGTTTTCATCAAGAACATCGAACGAGCGATGCTTAATAGCGGTAAGGCTCGAGTATTGGCACAAAAGGGTGCAGAGCTTGGTGCGATAGAGGAAGAGCAAGACCGGGCAGCCAGTGGCCGACAAAGCGACGACAGCAGTGTGAGCATTGGCAACGAAGCAGGCGCGGACTACGTTGTTGCGGTGCGAGTCACCTCCATTCTTGACCAGGTTCAGGGTAAGCAAGCGAAGCTGTATAAGGTGAACATGGAAATGCTCCATTCTTCAACCGGCGAAAAGGTGTGGATCGGTGACCATGAGATCAAAAAACTGGTTTCTCAAAACCGTGTAAGATGGTAATTAGCAGCCTATGAACGCATTGAAGATTATCGCTATTCTTGTTGTGAGTGTCTCTATTCAGGCCTGTGGTCTGAGGATGCAGAATCACTATGTTAAAATGAGGCCTCATTTGGTGTCGGGTAATTACGACGCAGCCAACGAGTATCTCGATTTGACTAAAAAGAGTTTCTATAAATCAGAGAAGAACCGTCTTCTGTTTTTTATGGATAAGGCGATGGTCCTCAATGGTGCTGGCCGATTCAAAGAGTCTAATGCCTACATCGAGCAAGCTAAGATCGCAGCCCAAGAGCTTTGGACCGAGTCGGTTCGAGAAAATATAGGCGCTTTGCTTACCACGGATAATGCTCTTTCTTATTCAGGTGAAGATTTCGAGCGTGTTCTCATTCATTTTGTGGGCGCTCTGAACCATATTGGACTGGGTGACTACAGTGCGGCGAGGGTTGAAGCTCGACAAATCACGAACAAGCTTGAACTCTATAATCAGAGTCATAAAGGCAAGCGCAGCGCTTACAAAGATGATGCATTTGCTCGTTGGTTGGCGGGGAAGCTGGCTGAGACTGAAGGTGGTATTCAGTCACTGAACGATGCCTGGATTGACTACAAAAAGGCCATCAAGGTTTATAAGACTGATTACCTGCAGCGTTATGGCACCGCAGCACCGCGTCTTCTTATGGCTGACGCGTTACGTGTTCTGAATGGACTGGGCGCTGATTTTAATGAAGAGTTTGATGCGTTACGGAAGGCGAGCCCAAGCGCTCGCTTTATTGTGCAGAGTGAAAAACGAAAACTGGGTGAATTGGTTTTTATTCATCTCAATGGTGAGGCCCCGTTTAAGCGAGATATGTTTTGGACGGCCCAGGCCGATGGGGACATAATACGAGTTGCTTACCCGCAATTTATCCGCAAGCCACACACCATCGTTTCTGCGAGGGTACGCCTCGAGGGAACAAAAGTTTCGACTAAGACTGAACTCGTTGAAGATATTACGGCGATAGCCGTTGAGAACCTCAACGACCACATGGCGCGCATCAAGGCGAAGGCTATCGCTCGTTCTATTGCGAAGTATATTGCAAGCAAGGGCGTTCAGGCCGTCGGCGAGAAAGTCGGTGGCGACGGCGGAAGCCTTCTTCAGGTTGCGGGCGTTTTAATGAACTGGGGCAGCGCTATTGCGGAGGAAGCCGACAAGAGAAGTTGGATTACTCTGCCTGCAGCGGTGAATGTCGGAGAACTCTACGCGAAGCCAGGAAAATATAAAGCTGTTATAGAATACCTTGACGGAAGAGGTCAGGTAGTTCAAACCCACTCCAAGGAAGTGGTTTTGAAGCCAGGTAAGACAGCATTCATAAGCCATCGAACGTTTTATTGAGTTTTATTCATAAACGTCCCATCCTAAATCTAATTCTTTCGAATACCTTTCTGCCAAGAGAGGCTCGGAGCTTATTGTCGTGTCAAAACCAGAGGCATTGCCATTAGAGCTATTTAAATATGAGCTCCCGGATTCACTGATCGCCCATTACCCGATTGAGCCAGCCGATAGTTGCAAGCTCTTGGTGGCCCCAAAGGGTAGCGATGATTCTGAACACCGAATATTTCATGAGCTGCCGAACTTGCTAGAGAGGGGCGACCTTCTGGTTGTTAACCAGACCCAAGTCATTCCTGCTCGTGTTATTGGAAAGAAACCGACGGGCGGCCATGTTGAGCTTTTGTTCGAGCGGCCGCTTAATGGGCCTATCCATACCGCCACCAGATGGCGTTGTATGGGAAGACCAGGTAAAGCGCTCCGTCCCGGGAAAGTTATCACACTGGGTGAGTGGGAGCTGCGGGTCATCGGCCGAGATGGAATGTTTGCCGAGCTGGAGTGCGACCGGAGTATTTGGCCTTTGCTGGAGTCGGCAGGTCAAATGCCATTGCCGCCCTATATCGACCGAGAAAAAGGTGGCGAAGAAAGCGACCTCGCCGATTATCAGTCGGTGTTTGCTAAAGAGCCCGGCGCGGTGGCGGCACCCACGGCATCGCTGCACTTTACGCCAGATCTGAATAAATTGCTTGAAGCCAAGGGCGTTGAATTCACCGAGCTTGTATTGCATGTGGGTCCGGGAACTTTTTTACCGGTTCGCCCAGAATGCGGTGAAGATGTTCGCGAACACGAGATGCACGGTGAGCAATATCGGCTCCCTCAGGAAGCGGTCGATTCCATAGAACGGACTAAGGCACGTGGTGGACGGGTTATAGCGGTAGGAACCACCGCTCTGCGAACACTTGAGACCTGGGGGCGCACGGGCGAATTAGAGGGAGAGTCCAAACTCTTTCTCTATCCGGGACAAGATCTGGTCGTCGCCGATGGGTTGATTACCAATTTTCACTTGCCTGGCTCCACTTTAATGATGCTGGTCGCCGCTATCCTTGGCGTTGACCGAACCCGAGCTATTTACGCTGATGCGATTGCGCAGTCGTATAGGTTCTTCTCTTATGGCGATGCCATGTTGATTGTTTGAGAGCGAAATGTCGAAAAACCCAATAGAATTTGAATTATTACACAAAGACGAAGCTACCGAGGCCCGGCGCGGACGGCTTACTACGGGCCACGGGGTTATTGAAACTCCGGTGTTTATGCCTGTGGGAACGCTCGGGACGATAAAGGGACTCGACCAGCGAGACCGCGAAGAACTCGGAGCCGACATTACGCTGGCGAACGCTTACCACTTGATGCTGCGACCCGGCGATAAGGCCATAGCTGAGTTTGGTGGCCTTCATAAGTTTGCAGCGAATAAAGGCGCTATCTTGACCGATAGCGGCGGCTTTCAGGTTTTTAGTTTGGCCGAGATGCGCAAGGTCACGGACGACGGGGTTAAGTTTCGCTCCCACATTGATGGAACGCTTTTTAATCTCACGCCGGAGAGGCTAGTCGAACTCCAGGAGAACTTAGGTCCAGACATCGCTATGGTTCTAGACGAATGCCCGCCAGCGGATTCTGAGCGGGAAGTTGTTGAAAAGGCAGTGAAGCGAACGACGGCATGGGCACAGCGGGCGGTCAACGCACGTACCCGTGACGATGTGGCGTGGTTTGGCATCGTGCAAGGCGCGCTCTTTGAAGATCTTCGCAAGAAGCACGCGGAAGAAATTACCGCGATGCCATTTCATGGCTATGCCGTTGGCGGAGTCTCAGTGGGCGAGGCGCCCGAAGACATCGATAGGATTGTGCGTTTTACCACGCCGCTCTTGCCGGAGGATAAGCCCCGCTATCTCATGGGGGTCGGTACACCCGGCGATCTTGTGCGTGGTGTCGCTTCCGGGATCGATATGTTTGATTGTGTGATGCCGACGCGGAACGCGCGAAATGGAACTCTCTTTGTGCCTGGCGGGAAACTCAATATTAAGAAAAGTGCCTGTCGAACAGCATTGGAGCCTATCGATGAGACGTGCACGTGCTACGCCTGCACCAACCATAGTCGCGCGTTTTTGCGGCATCTTTACGTGGCGCACGAAATTACGTTTTTACGTTTGGCGACCCTTCACAATCTCACTTTCTACATGCGCCTGATGCAAAGAATACGGGACGAAATCGCCAATGGGGAGTTTGATCCGGATGCGATACTGGAGTGGCTCGGTGAGCCGCCGTTACGTCGAACTTAAAACCAGCTTCAACGCGCGAATCTATTAAGGAATTTCACCCTCGGCGGTCGCCTATACCGTTGCGTTGTTGGGGGGGCTATGGTAACACCCGCCGCTCACATGAGCGAGCAAGGGATACCTTGCTACTGGTGTGAAAGGAAAGGCCCTATGCAAGTTTGGAATCATCTCATTGAAGTAAGTTTAGGCCAGGCGCCTGCAGGACCGTCTACGACAGTTCAGCTCGTGAACTGGGCATTTGTTGCCCTCATGGTTTTTGTCTTTTACTTTTTGCTGATCCGTCCTGCCAATAAACAACGTAAGGAACATGAACTGCTTCTTAATGCTCTTAAAAAGGGTGATGAAGTAGTGACCAACGGTGGATTATGGGCGCGCGTCGTTAGCATTGATGAATCTGTAGCCACTGTAGAGTTGGCCGACAAAGTTAAAGTTCGAATTTTGAAAGACCGTATCGCTGGTAAATGGGCGGTAACGTCTCCCGCAAAGAAATAATAGTCGGAGCAAGTTGATGGACAATGGTTGGTACAGCCGTCTCTTTTTAGTTCTCGGCTTCGTAGGGTTGGCTGGATATTTTCTTTATCCTTCCTATTACTACTTCTACGAAGCAACTGATGAACAACGTGATTCTCATGAACAATTTTGCGAGGCCATGCCAAGTTGGATGACCTGCAGCAAATTTAGTCTCGGCCTCGATTTGCAGGGTGGTATCCACCTTGTAATGGGTGTTGGCGTTGAGAAAGCTGTTGAGCAGCGTCTCGACCGTCTGGCTGATTCCTTGGATGAAGGCATGAAGGAAGAAGGAATCAAGTTCACCAAGGTCGTTCGACCGCGTGGCTTGTTAGAGATCCAAGTGGGTTTCGAGCCGGGTCAAGACCGTTCACAGTTTGAGACATATCTTCGAACTGACTTTTGGCAGCTTGAAGCTATCACACGTGAAGATACGGGATATACGCTCGCTTTAGTTGCTGAGCGAGATGAAGAAGTTCGACGTTCAGCTGTCGAGCAGACGATTAAGTCGCTTCGAAACCGTGCTGACCAATTCGGTGTTACAGAGCCTACTATTGCTCGACGTGGTGCCAGTAATATTCTCATTCAGCTGCCGGGTGTTAAAGACCCTAAGCGCGCCCTGGATATGATTGGCCGTACAGCTCAGTTGGAGTTTAAGATTGTTGAAGCAGAAGCCAGCAGTATCTTTGTCGGTATCGACCCCGCAGAATTGCCTGAGGGTGTAGTTGCTCGTCAAAATACTTTTTCAGGCCCTGGCGGTAAGTCCGTTGTCGACAATTATTTTGAGCTGCCATTGCTTCAGAAGGAAGCCGTTCGCAAACTTCTCGAGTCTAAAATCGACAATGAAAAGATGATTGCATTCGGTGAAACCTCATCAAATCAGGAAGGGTTCTTACGAACTTACCTGCTTACGGCTAAGGCTGGTATTACGGGTGATTACCTAGTTGATGCGCGGGTTAACCAAAACCCTGATCTTCCATCTGATTATCACGTATCGATGACATTCGACCAAAAGGGTGCTCGCATTTTTGAAAACCTCACAGAGGCTAACAAGAAGCGTAATATGGCGATTGTCCTTGATGATGTTGTTAGCAGTGCTCCTCAGATTCAGGATCGAATCGCTGGCGGCAGTGCAATGATTACGCTCGGAAGCTCTGGCGATACTCGCAAGAAGTTTCAAGAAGCCACAGACCTCTCATTGGTTCTCAAGGCTGGTGCCTTGCCGGCGCCTGTAGAGATTCGTGAGAAGCGTCAGGTCGGTAAAACACTCGGTGCTGAATCCGTAGACAGTGGCAAGATGGCCATTACCGTCGGTATTCTTATGGTCTTGATTTTCATGACATTCTACTACCGAGGCAGTGGCCTTATAGCGAACGTCGCACTGGTTCTCAACATCTTCTTCGTATTGGCGGTGCTCGCCATGTTTGAGGCAACGCTTACGCTGCCAGGTATGGCTGGTATCGTGCTTACGATTGGTATGGCGGTGGATGCGAACGTTATTATCTTTGAGCGTATCGTTGAAGAACTCCGTATCGGCAAAACGCCACGGGCAGCGATTGATTCAGGGTATGGCAAGGCATTTTCAACGATTATGGATGCCAACATCACCACTTTGATTGCTGGTGTAGTTCTGATGCAGTACGGCTCCGGGCCTGTTCGAGGCTTCGCCGTTACACTGATCATTGGTATTATCTGCTCCGTGTTCACAGCAATTGTTGTGACTCGGCTTATATTTGACTTCATGTCGAGTCGTCGTCGGCTCGAGTCGCTCAGCATTTAAGGAGGTCGATGATGAAATTATTCGATAAAGAACCAAGTTTCGACATCGTTGGCAAAATCCCACTATTCTGGAAAGCTTCCGGAAGCGTACTCGCCGTATGTGTCCTGCTCTTGACGGTCGTTGGCCTCAACTTCGGCATCGACTTCTCTGGTGGCTATGAGATTCAGGTTAAGTTCCCGAAGGCGGTTGATGAAGCCGAGGTTAAGTCCCATCTGGCTCCTCTCGGTCTCGAGGGTCTTCGCGTGCAGCGCTTTGGCGCGGTTGAAGACAACGAGTACCTCGTGCTTGTTCGCGAGCAGGGTAGCATCACTGGCGCGCAGAAGACGGCAATCCGGGCCGACTTTGTAGCTTTGGCCGGCTCTGAAGATGGCTTGGTTAACTGGGCAATGGCAGAGAGTGGCGAAAGCATTACAGTTGCCTTCGCTACACCAGTCACCGAAGAGCAGGTGAATGCTATTTTGAAGAAGAATAAACTCCATGTGAAGGGTGTTACTCGTGGCGACCGTCAAGACCGTCCTGAGTATTCCATCGGACTTGTATCGATAGCGGATGATATTGAGACAGCCCTTCGTGAGGGTACGGGCGTGGCCTCTAGCGAGCAGCTTGTTAAGCGAGTTGAATTCGTTGGTCCACAAGTTGGTGCAGAGCTACGCAACGACGGCATCATGGCCATCGTTTATGCGCTCGGCTTTATTCTTCTCTATATTGCAGTCCGGTTCGACCTTGCATTTGCTCCTGGAGCGGTGCTTGCGCTGATTCACGATGTATTAATTACTGTTGGTGTGTTCTCGGCGCTGGGTCTGGAATTTAACCTCCCAGTTATCGCAGCAATTTTGGCAATCGTCGGTTATTCACTGAACGATACCATTGTTGTGTACGACCGTATTCGGGAAAACTCATTGCGATACCGTGGCCGTACGCTGCGTGATTTGGTGAACACTTCTTTGAATCAAACATTGTCGCGAACATTGCTTACCAGTGCAACCACGATGTTGGTTGTGTTGGCGCTCTTAATCGTCGGCGGCGGAATCATTCGTGATTTCTCGATTGCCCTTACTGTTGGTGTTCTTGTGGGAACTTACTCATCAGTTGCGATTGCTTCACCTGCTTATATCTTCTTGCGCGAGCGAGCAGAGAAGAAGGTTACGGCAAACAAAGGCAAGTCTTCGGCGGTCGCTGCGTAAGCGAGCTTATAAAACTAAGAGGGAAGCCTCGCAGGATGTATGTCTTGCGGGGTTTTTTTTGCCTATATTTTGAGTGAATTCAAGGAGTGAGCAGGGTGTTGACCGGTGGCGCGACGACTGAGTAATCGACTTGCGGTTGGCTACTGCGAAAAAGACCACCCAACCATCACACCACCACTCAACACCTAACTGCCTCATGATGTTAATCCGCTGAGGGGGATAGTCAAGGCAAGATTTGGAATGAATCCTGCTTAGTTTGGCCCAGTCGTCATGACCCAAAACCACCCAAAACTGAAAAGTCGAATGGTTCCAAGTATATACTGCGCATAGTTAAGTTGTAATCACTTGCTAGCACGAAATCTCGACCTTTTTTAAAGTCTTCCAATCTATGCAGGGCTTCTCGGTAGCTCAAATCGCTATTGCTGTCGAAATAGTGCTTTAGTTACGGCACTCAAGGATATCGCGTGAAAAGTCGAGGCCATCCGTGCCCGTCCGTCCTGCTTACTAAATAGCTAGGCGTTCTCTCGTCACGTACTTTTTTGTTCTTTTGGCTGATCGGTCAAACTTGGAAGGTTCAGTGTGATGCGTGCGCCGGAAGGCTTATTCTCGTCTACGCTGATGGTCCCGCCGTGGTCGGCGAGTATTTGCTGTGTGAGCGATAATCCGAGCCCTGTTCCGGCTTGTTTGGTGGAATAGAACGGCTCGAAGATGCGGTGTCGGAGGTTCTCGGGAATTCCTGGGCCGTCATCAAGCAAGTGAATGACGCAAGTGGATCCCTGAAGTTCAGATACTACCCGAATGGTGCCGCCTGTATTCATGGCTTCCATGCTGTTACGAACAACGTTCAGCAGAGCCTGCCTGATTTGTCCTGGGTCGGCTCGGGTCATAGGCGGTGTCGAAGACAAGCTTAGTTCCACCGCCACGTTATTGTTTTTAAATTCAGGTCTACTCATCGCCATAAAGTCGGTGATTAAGGTGTTCAGGTCGCACTCTTGAATCTTTGGCCGCGGCATTCGAGCCAGCTGCAAGTAACCTTCGGTGATTTCATTGAGACGCTCTATCTCATTGGCTATGGCGCTTAAAAGTTGTCTTGCCTCGGTCCTGGCAGGGTCTTCAAGCCCCAGGCTAAACTCCTCGTCGAGCAGTTCCGCATTCAAGCCGATGGAGCTTAAAGGGTTGCGTATCTCGTGAGCAACTTGGGCCGAGATACGTCCCACCGTAGCCATGTGTTCGGTTGCGATGAGCTGGTTTTTCATCTGAACCGATTCGGTAATGTCGTCTGCTACCCAAAGCAGTCCACGAGGAGATCCACTCTCATCCAAGTAGGGAACAACCCGCAAATCTAAAAGTGCCTCTCGGTCACCACTGCTGAGCGTAATACCCTCAAACCGCGCGAGTTTCCCGTTTTCAAGGATAGATGTCAGGGTCTGGGACGCGCTGGTCGTGCTCTTTTCTAGGGCAGCGTAAAGGGCAGTGTTGTGAATAGGTGTACCTTGAGCAGATTCCTCAAATTCAAGAAGCTTTCGTGCCGTTAGGTTGTAGGAAGTCACTGTTCCGGCTGGGTCGGTCACCACAATCCCGGAACGAAGGTTGTCCACTAGGTTGTCCGTATAGATTCGAAGTAGCGCGGCGTCTCTCTCTTGCCGTCTACTGGTCACCGAAAGCCTGGCTAGCTCAGCACTGAATTCAGTGTTTTGAGATTGGAGTCGTTCCGACTCTTGTCGAAGTACCGACAGTAATCGACCCAAACGCGCTTCGGTTTCGGTAAGTGGCACGGGTACCGGTTGCCCCGTTAAGGAAAGCTGAACTATCCGGCGAAGCGGACTAAGGGTCCAGAGGAGAATTAGAGGAAGTAATAGGCCAAGCCATCCCCAATGAGGGAAGGTCCCGCTATTGGGATTTGAAAGTCTCGATTGCTCTCGGGCCATGGCGCGGGTGAGGGTGGCTTTGGCGGTCGTGAATGCTGTGGTCCAGCCGCTGTCGCTGCGATGAAATGCTGCTGTGGCCTGCGGCCATGAACGCAGCAGCTCGTTTTGCTGGGTTGGTATAAGGTCACTGAGAGTCGTTTCAACGGAGCCCGCCAATCCTTGCAGTCTATCCAGCTGAAGTGAAAACCGGTCGAGGTCTAAGGTTAATTGTTCGGAGTCCGACTTCGCTTGCGCTGACTGAAGCGCCATAGAAACATCAGCATTTCCGGCCTCCATGGCACGGGCATAACCATCAACAGCCCAAGCCAGCACGGAGTCGCGTTCAAATGAGCTTTCAAGGCTCAATGCTTCGCGTACCCGCCGGGTGATTCGAGAATGGCGCAACTGGAGCTGGTCTAAGCTCTGCTGTATTTCTAAGTTACCGGAACTAATCAAATTTAGACTGGCTCTTACGGCCTGCTGTTCCTGGCGCTGAGCGGTTACCAGAGCACCTGCAACCAGCCAAGTAGCAATGAGGCTGAATAGGATACGCCTGATGATGTGATTGTTGATCATGTCTGCTGGTCTCAAAAAGTGCTTATTAGCTGCTAAGTTAGTGCATTTTTGCCGATGCGGCCAGAACTCCGCCGGGTTTGGGCGGTTTATAGGTACGGGGCGCTTGACCATGTCGGTTTGTGTAGGCTTAAATGGGACTTCGAATTTTGGGGTTGGGGAGATGTGAGGTTGAATAAAGTGGTTTGGCGTTATCTCGCATTGTTGAGCATTGTTACTCTCTGGAGTTTTAATGCCTCAGCTCAGACAAAGGTTCTTTTGATGCCGGTCTCCGGCATTGGAGAAGATATTCCCGACAACGCAAAGAGCGGTATGCTTGACGCGGTAAGGGACGAACTCAAGGCACGCGGTGAAGTTTTCATCATCGATGGCCGCTTCTCTAGCAAGGCTCGTAAGAAAGTGAAGCGCGGTCGGAAGCGTAAAACCGACAACGACCTAAGGCGAGCGATCGCAAAACTCGAGGATGCCAGGCGGCAAATGGAACGCCTGAAATTCGACCGAGCCATCGAGCCGCTTCAGGCTGTCATTAAACAATTCGAAAAAGATATCGATCTGCTCGATGACTATCAGCTCCTCGTTGAAGCACATGTCATGCTGTCTGTTGCCTATCTACGGCGAGGCAAGCAACGGCAGGGTAAGAAAGTTCTAGAGAAGCTATTGGTGGTTCGCCCCGACCTTACGGTCGATCCGCGAGATTACCCGCCGATGTTCCTTACGCTGCTGAACAAGACCCGAAGCAAGGTGATGGCCCGCGGAACGGGAACCATTCGGGTACCAGGTAGCACACAGCCTCAAGAAGTTTATTTAAATGGTCGCTTAATGGGCCGCTCGCCGCTACTCATCGATAAGGTCATGACCGGTCAGAACCACATCCGCATCGTCGCTACGGGGCGTAACTATTCGGGACATATTGCGAAGGTTACGAAGGATACAACGACGTTGATTATGGACTCGATGGCAATTCAAGGTGAGTCGGGCGCGGAAACCCTTGAAGACAAGATTAAAGCAAATCAGTTCGATAATGGAATGCGCAAAGAGCTGCGAACCATAGCTCGCAAGCGTGGTGCGGATTACGTCGTTGTACTGGCTCTTGGGCCAGGTACCGGGCTTTTATCCTGCGGCGGGTACATCGGTAATGTTCGTAACCGAACGTGGTCACGCCTGAAGCAAGTCTCGCCTGACGTAGATATGCTATCAGTGGGCATCGAAGCATCGACTCTGGTGTCTAGCATGGGCGAAGAGATGAAGGGTTTCACAGATCCTATCCGGGGTGAAGTTGACTTTATTGAGGGTGTTAGCACTGGTAAATCGGTGCGACGGCCTCGTCAAAGACGTGAACGAACTGTGATGTTCATGAGTTCAGACGAAGTGGAGGCAGCCTCAAAGGCGTCAGCGCCACCTAAGGACCGACTTGAACGAGATGCTAACAAAGACGACCGAGTGGCTGTTCGAAAGCCTCGTTCTCGCTCAACAGCTGTGCCTAAGCGTCAAGACCTTATGCCATCTGAGGCGGTTGGAGCAGGAGCAGCCTTGGGGCTTGCTAGGCTCGATCTCGATAACGAACTTGCAAAGAAGGATGGCGACAGCATCGTGGACAAGTGGTGGTTTTGGACCAGCATTGCGGTGGCAGTCGCTGGCGCCGGTGTGGGAACGTATTTTCTTGCTACCCATGAAGGCACGCCGACTGATGTGAATGTGAGTGTAACATGGTGAAGCAATTTTTAACTGTCGTTGCAGCCGCAGGTTTGGTTGTGGGCTGTTCGTCTGAAGTTCAACTCAATGTTACCGTGAGCGATCCGTGTAACCAGTCCGTGTTGGCGGCGACGGAACATATCGAAATTACAGTTTACTCTCAGTCTGAGGGTCTCTCTCAGGCGGCATCTTGGAGCAAGGCTGATGGCGGCGGCCAATTGCCACTGGTTCCGTTGATGAGTGATGCAGTTGTGTCAGTAACGACGAGGGCCTCAGATGCTTCTGGTGCTCCGGGAGCAGCGATTGCCGGTGCAACCATCGGTTCTATCGACCTTTCAGGGATTCAAGGTGCGACGACTACTGATATTACTGTGATTCCTGGCAAGGTAGACACTTTTGCCAACACAACGAACGCGGCCGATCCGCGCCAGTGTACGGAGCTTATTGCGGACCGAAGAGACCATACGGCTACACTCTTGCCGGACGGCCGAGTTGCGATTGTGGGTGGGGTTCGCGAGCGCGGAAACTTGGCCACTTTTTGGGAAACTACGGAAGTCTTCGACCCTGTGGCTGGAACCTTCTCGAAAGGACCAGACTTAGAATGGATGCGCCGCGGTCACCGGGCGACCACGCTTAGCGACGGTAATATATTCTATACGGGGGGAAAGTGGCGCTATGTCGAGGCTGACGGTCAGACCGTGAATACTCAAATATGGCGTTTGGCACTCACTCTAGACTCCGAGACGCTTCAATTTGGTACGCCAGCGACCCTGCGCGACCCACGGGCCTATCATTCCGCCACTCTGCTATCCGACGGACGCGTTTTATTGGCGGGTGGAACTTGTGATCCTGATGCCCCAGCTACAGAGCGCGACCCCGACGATCCGTGCAATGACCTCGAGCCTGATAATGTTTGCGTGAACGGTTACTTGGTGACCACTGAGATTTACGACCCAGCAACGGGCGAGGCTACTTGTGGACCAAATTTATTGGAGGGGCGTGCTCATCACAGCGCGGTTAAGGTCGGAGCAAGCTCTATCGCTCTTATTGGTGGCCGTAACGATACGGGCGTGATTGG
>JABJBS010000206.1 GCA_018668695.1 Deltaproteobacteria bacterium | reverse complement strand
GTTGACCAAAATATCGAGGCCACCCATCTTTTCTTCGGCGTCGGCAAGTGCCTTCGCAATCGATTCTGGTTCCGCTGCATTTGCAACCAGGCTCAAACACTTGGCGCCTGCAGCTTCCACCGATGTTTGCGCGGTAGCCAAACGCTCCGCATTTCGGCCCAGCAGAACAATCGCTGCACCTTCTTTGGCAAAAGTTAATGCGACACTTAAACCCAACCCACCGGCTCCGCCTGTAATTACCGCGACTTTATCTTTTAATCTTTCAGACATCCGACTCTCCTGTGAGTAATTCGCAAATTCCTATGTGAACTAATGCATAGAGCGTCGTCTATTCAAGCCTAGAGCTGTATTTATTTGTTAAAGTCCCGTCACGGCCAATCGGGCTCGGGAATACGCCGAGGTAAGCAAAAGTGGGCGGACGCCAGCCCATGACATCCGCCCTAAATCACCCAGTACTTGGCCAAGGTGATATTAGTTTTTCGTAATCAACTGTGTAGGCTCCAATAGCCACTCAAATCCATCTAAGATAATCAGTGAGTCAAACGAAGCATCACCGGTATCCCAAATCATAAACTCAAGTGTTATCTCTTCGCCGGGAACAACAGGTGCCGTTGTGCTAAGCCATCCCGTCGCCCCGCCCTGGCTGGTATCGCCAGAGAAAGCCAACAGAGCCTCAGCTCCATCCGGGCATGCACCTAGGTCATTTTCACATAGGTTGGTTTCTGTGTTGCAGCTCAAAGAGTCAGGACAACCATCATTGTCTATATCCGGAATATCTACATAAACGTCGTCCGGAGTGACGCCACAAACTCTTGGCTCACATGCTGTAAAGAATGCGCTGTTGACAGAAATGGGGTTCCCGGCTTGGTCAAAAGATATATTTTTATCCAAGGGAATATCTTCATGCTCACTCGTCAAAAGAGCTAAGAAAACATCATTCCATTCAGTGCATACCCACGCTGGGAACTCATGGGTAAAGAAACGAAACTGAAACTTGATACCCATGGCATTCGTGGGAACTCGAATCTTAGTCGAAACTCGCAAGGTGTCGTGAAACGACGGCTCGGGTACCGGACAAGACTCTGAGGTTGCCAAAGTATTCTGGTGTGCCTCCAGGTATTCCAGCGGACCTTCTTCATACATAGGGTAACCGTCGCTGTTTTCTAAAGTGTAACCTGGGTCACCTACCCCGCGCGCATCACCAGACGACAAAACACTTACTGTCTCGTTAGACATCGGCGGTATCGTGCCTTGGCTGAATCCAGGCAATACGCTTGCTTGAAAATCAAATGGCATTCCATCGCCTGCGATATTGCTAAGCGTGCTCTCGATGATACCCCAACGGTTTGGGTCATCACCGGTAAACTGGCACAGGTCCATACCCATCATGATATCGGCGCCTGTTAGCTCGGTGATAATCATCTCATCGCTGCAATTATTACGCGGTTCAAGGTCGACAACACCATCACAGTCATCGTCAATTTCATTACCAGGAGCATCGTAAGCACCGGGATTGATCAATGCTGGGTTTTCACCACAGTTCTCATTCGGGTCGTCGCAACAGTCACCGTCGCAAATGGTCCATCCGTCGCCATCTAAATCGTCAATTTCATCGAATTCGCCATCACAGTCTTGGTCGATGCCGTCTGCCGTACACGATTCGATACCTGGTAATACTTGGCCTTCGCAGTAGCCCCAAGTTCCCGATGGCTGACACACCTCAACGCCTGCAGAACAGATGCCTACACCTTCCGTGGCAGCCGGTCCAAAGTAGCAAGACCGTTCCGTACCAATTTCACAAGGGCACATACCAGCTTGCTCACAGCCATTTGCCGCATCACCGTCACAGTCGACGTATCCAGGCTCGCAAACACACTCGCCATCCACACAAACTTGATTGTCCGCACACTCACCGCAATCGTCTTCGGCCTCCGTTTCCTCTTCGGCTGCAGGTTCTGTCTCGTTCTCGGCCGGTTCATCAACTTCTTCAGTGTTCGCTGGACTCGTAGTTTCTGTTTCCTGGTTCCCGGTATTACCTTCGCCAGGGCCCACCGACGAGCACCCTGCTAAAAGCAAGACGCTCATGAATGTAAACAGGTAAACGCGGGCGCAATCCGGCCCCCAAGCTTTAAAGAGCTTCATCGAGGTATTCCTTTCGTTGCGTGAGACAATGGCTGTGTCGCACATGCAGGCATTGCGCCTGAATCGCAGCGAAAGCTAACAAGCGCCTAAGGGGGCGGCCAGGGTAAAAAACGGTTATGATCAAACTTTTTAGTTAGGTTAGGCGGTCCTACCAGCTCATTATGAAACAGTGCCACCTAGGTTCAAAAAAGCTTTAAATACAGCAGCGTGCGTTACCCTTGTGGACCGAAAGAACCCTCGGCATCGAGTGACATTTGTGTGAGCGCGGTTTGAAGACGAGACCACACCCTATGGTTGCATTCCAACACATAATCGCCGTCTTCGCATGCGGCTTCTCCAGTATGCGAAAACACAATGGGCTCAAGAATCTTAATACGTATTTTTACCGGCAGTGGCATGTAAGGTGGCGAAGCACCCAGGGTTATGCCCCAAGGCACGGTGAACATCAGCGGTACCGCCTTAACCCGCATGAGTTTATCGAGACGCAGAAGCTTGGCGAGCCATCTGTTATCTGAAAAGACATAGAAGGTTCCTTGTGCCCCTTGAGCAACCACGGGAACAATCGGGACTCCGTGTTTCAGAGCAAGCTTAATGTACCCCACTCGCCCATCAAACTTGACCATGTTTCGCTCGCTATAAGGTCGCAGTGAGTCGATATCGCCGCCAGGATAGACAAGTGCCTTTCGACCGCTCAAGAAAAGCTTAGCGGCCTCCTCATGACCTGCTCGCACCGCACCTATCTTACGCAGCACATCTCCCATGACTGGTGTGTCCATCACAAAGTCGTGCGCTAATCCATAGGGCACCGCATCCATACCGTGCTCTCGAAAAACAGCACTCGCAAAAAGAAAGGAATCGATACTGAGCAAACCGCCATTATGGTTCCCCACGTAAAGCGCAGGACCCTTAGGTACATTTTCTACTCCAGAGACTTCGGCGCGATGCCAGGGTCTCCAGATGCGATGGATATAACCTAAGCCTTTGGCAACCAATTCCTCATCGCGTAAATCATGGTAGAATACGTCGCTCATCGTTACTTCCCAGCCCCTAACTCTCCAATGATTTCATTTTGGGACGCGGGCATACGTAAGTTCGTAGTAAATCGGCTTTGTGAGCCGAGGCGTCACAATGTTCACTTGAACTTGAAGCTCTGAACCGTTGCCTGAGAGACTATAACGGTTCTCCCTGGTCGTTTGAGCCACCTGAATAACCTCTACCAAAGCGTTCCCATCCAGGGTCTTCGAGACGAGCCCTGTGCGTCCACCCGGTAAACTGATGGTCAACGGCTTAGAGAATAAATCTGTCGCCCAAGAACGAGATGGGGTTTCAAGCAATAGCTTTACGCCCTCACGACGAATCGAGACTGTTTTAGGGGCGGCATTGTTCTCTTTAAGCTTAGCCCGGGCCAACGGGCGCACAACGAAATTAAGCTCTTCAGTAGCAAGTTCGATGGCCGCTACAATGGCCTTATCGCCGTTTTCCGTATCCGCATAAAGGAAGCTTCCAATGAAGCTATCCGCATGCTCAATTGTCGATTCAGGGGCTGAGGCCAATGCGCAGAGCAGTGCCAAATAAATCATCCATCCCCCCTTCCTCAGTCACGAGATAAATTAATCGTCGGATCCTCGAGTGTAATCCTTTGGCGCGCGTTTTGATTTCACGCGGTCAATAAAGTGCGCGACGGCTTTGTCATCTGGCGCGATTTTTTCAGCCTCATCGAGAAGCAAGAGCGCCTTGTCGAACTCACCATCCATAAAAGCCTTGATACCTTGGCTAAGCTTGGGTCCGGCGCTTAACTTAGCCTTAAACTCGGCCTCTGGCTCCTCATCAAGTATCTCCACGAGCGGAGTTGAATTTTTTTTGCCCCGTAGGTTGATCTCGCCCAAAAACCGATGTGGAACGCTGCACATATCCGACTTTTCTAAGACGGCGGCGTGAACCAAAATATTCGCACCAATTGGCTTGGTAAA
Organism: Deltaproteobacteria bacterium; assembly: GCA_018668695.1. Taxonomy (NCBI): domain Bacteria; kingdom Pseudomonadati; phylum Myxococcota; class Myxococcia; species Deltaproteobacteria bacterium. The sequence goes on along the minus strand of JABJBS010000206.1, from coordinate 2,967 downwards.
CCCTTCGATACGGGAAGCAGTGTTCACGGCATCCCCGAGCACCGTAAAATCGATGCGCTCTCTAAAACCCAAAGTTCCAAGAACCACGCGTCCATAACTGACCCCGATACCGCATTGTAACGGTGCTCTCTCCGGTAATCCCTGACGACTCTCGGGAACTGGCAATGACCGGTGTTTAGAGTTGTAATCGCGAACACATTCGCGGATGGCGAGGCAGCACTCAATCACGTCTTTGGAGAAATGACCTTCTCTATCGAAAATGGCGAGAATGCCATCACCCATATATTTATCGATAAAGCCGTTGTACTCGGACATGATCGGCCCAACCGCCTTGACGAAGCTGGTCAGTAATTTAAAGGCGTCAAGAGTTGCCATCTCTTCCGCAATGGTTGTGAAGCCTCGCAGATCAAGAAACATAATCGCGCATTCAACCTCTTTCCCAAAGCCCTCTTTAACATCATGCATTCCCTCAGGGTACAGACGGTCAACAACTTGATGGGGCAGCATACGGTCTACCGCGCGCTTACGAGAGATGACCTGCATGGCCTGCTTAACGACCGAGCGTATCTCACCCGCATCCCAAGGCTTCACCAAGTATCGATAAATCAATCCCGAATTGATACAGTCGACTAAATCCTTTACGTCAGTGTAACCTGTAAGAATCATCCGAACGTTATCGTCGTTCTTTTCCTTAACGTGCTTAAGGAACTCCGTACCCTGCATATTGGGCATTCGCTGATCTGTTAAAATGACATCGATACGTTCCCGAGAAGCTATCTCGATAGCCTCCTCCGGACTTGTCGTTGCGAATACCGTGAACTCATCGTTTAGGGTTTTTTCGAGTGCAAACAAGTTTTCGGGCTCATCATCGACGACCAGAATAGTACCTAGACTAATCTTCGGCTTAGACAACTCTTCCTCAAGCTTACTGATGGCATCCAAATTAAGCTTCATCTAAAACTCCTACTTCCACATCTTCAACCTGCTTGATTGGAACCGACAGCTTAAATCTCGCACCAGGGTTGGCATCTTCTACCCAGATTTCGCCGTTGTGGTCATTCACAATATTAAAGCTTATCGCCAAACCCATGCCCGTTCCCTCGCCCACTGGTTTTGTGGTCACAAATGGGTCAAACAAGCTATCTTTAACGTCGTCTGCGATACCCAATCCGTTATCACTTACCGCTATCCACACCGAACCCTCGTCTGTTCCCGTCTCAATTGTAACCTTTGGCCCCGTAACCGCAAGTTTGGCCGCGTATAGAGCATTACTCAATAGATTCAAGAACACTTGAGCCAGTTGTGAACCATTGCAATCTACCATCGGTAGTTCGCCCAATCGTTTCTCAACCTCAACTTTTTTGGCTTGATTACTTAGAATAATCAAGGTCTCATCCAGGAGTTCATTAAGGTCGTTGGCCTTGTAGTCGGCCTCATCATGCCGAGAAAAAGCCAATAGCGACTGAACAATCCCGGCAATGCGTTTCGTACCTATCTTGTGGTTTGCCGCGCTCTGCTCAACCGTTTCGAAGTGCTCGCGAAACAGGCTCATTGCCCGCCGACCACCCTCATCGTCTGGTAAAATTGCTTTAAGCTGGCCCTCTATTTTACGAACCGCCGTGTCCACCAATGCGAAATTGTTCTTTACAAAGTTAACGGGGTTATTAATCTCGTGGGCAACCCCGGCGACCAGTTCACCTAAGCTAGACATTTTCTCCGCTTGTAGGAGTCTCGTCTGAGCTTGCTGTAGTTGTTCTCGTGCTAGCTTATGCTCTTCCATTTCTTTCGTCAGGTCTTGATTTCGGCGCATTGCATTTTCGTTGGCAACTTCGAGCTCCCCGCTAAATTTCTCGATCGCATATTGATACGCGATGAGTATCAAAAAGAGAAACAAACCTGTCATGCTTATGCATGAGACCTCAAAAGCCAATGCTAGATCCGGACCAGGAAACTCCAATGGTTCAGAAGCCAACAAACCGTAATAGTGCAAAATAAACAAAATGAGAATCGACAGAAAGTAGAACAACTTCCATACCCATTCGGCGGCCTCAAAAAGCAAGGCAGCGGCGACCGCGACTCCGAAGAGGAAGTAATGGGCTCCTGGAGCAAGGCCTACAACCAAACTGGTGAGCACCGATAGATGAAGAGCAGTTGCCCAGAGTAATCCATGCCGGGCCACACGCCCTCGTCCTGAATATTCAAGATAAAACACGGATGAATAAGCGACCAACGCCGTGGCATTCGTAAAGGCCCCAAAATAAAGCCCCATCACTAAATCGATAAACGTATAAAAAGCCGAGCTCAAGACCCCGAGCAAGGCAAGCAAGAGACACAGTTCAAAGCCTTTACCGCTTGGTCTCAAGAGGCGGTCGAGCAGAGGCTTCCCCCTTACCTGAGTGGTCATTTGCGCCCCTCACCAGACTCTGTACAACACATTACTTCATTCCTCAGAGTTCAAGCCTTCATTCAAGCGCCTGGGTTCTCATTGCACGGGGTTCACACAGCTTAACCTCTACGGTCAAGCTGTGTGAACTTTGTTCTAATTAAATAAAGCCTACGGCTTCACCAGATTTCTGACTAGGTAGATTAGACCACGAACCGCTTGGCACTTAAACCCTTAACACCACTCAACTTAATTCCCTTGGTTAAGAACTGATTTACCCCTGAATTTCCATGATTCAGGCCCAGACGCCAATCCACCGTACATTTATCCAGATTTCGGTTGGTTCTGTAGAGAATTGACTGTTCGGCTCCGCATCGCCACGGCGCAGTAACAGAAACGAAATGCGGGAGTGTTCCGCTCTCGAACTCCGCGCTATGGCGACCGTTCGATAGCATCAAAAGCGGCTCTGACGTTGCAGGTGACATTTAAGTCCTCAAGCTGTTGGTACAAGCACGCCAGCATCAACCCCAACGCCACGAAATTGGGGTGCAACTGAAGCTTACTTTTCTTGCAGACCAAAAATG
>JABJBS010000205.1 GCA_018668695.1 Deltaproteobacteria bacterium | reverse complement strand
TGGAGCCCTGCAGCCATCATGGTCGCACTCCACCTTGTACGGAGTCGCTGATTAAAGCTGGCGTCGCTCGTGTCTTCGTGGGCTTTCGCGATCCCAACGAACTCGTGAATGGCCGAGGCATCCGCAAACTGCGCCGAGCTGGCATCCAGGTTGAAACTGGAATCCTAAAAGAAGAATGCCGCCGCCTGAATGAAGCCTTCAACCATTTCATCGGAACGAAGCACCCGTTTATGATCGCTAAAATTGCCCAAAGCGTGGATGGGCGAGTAGCCACCCGCAGCGGACAGTCCCAATGGATTACCGGTGAGAAGGCTCGCAAGTTTGGTCACCAGCTGCGCCACGAGTGCGATGGCATCATGGTGGGGATCGGAACCGTTTTAGCCGACGACCCAAGCCTCACTTGCCGAGTACGGGGCGGCGTTGATCCGGTACGGATAGTTTTGGACAGCCAGGCACGAACACCCGTGAAGTCGAAAATCTTAAAAGTGATGAAAGACTCCGATGCGCCAACCTGGATACTCGTTGATAAAAAGGCGCCGGAAGACAAGGTCGCAGCCCTTGAAGAAGCAGGAGCGGAAGTGATTCGCATTCGCTCAAAGGCGGGTAAGCTCTCGCTGGAGCATGTGCTTGATGAGCTTGGTAGCCGAGATTTGCTTAGTGTGCTGGTTGAAGGTGGTCCTACTTTGATGGGGAGCCTATTCGACGCAGGCCTTATCTCGAAGGTACATGCCTTTGTGGCGCCGATGGTTATCGGTGGTGAGCAGGCAACACCCTCCGTAGGTGGCCAAGGTGTGCGCAAGCTAAGAGATGCTTGCCGCCTAACAGATTTTGAGGTTGAGCGTTTGGGTGCCGACGTTTTACTCACCGGTTACTGCAAAGATTCCTAAAAAATCGGTTCGCTCGAACCGTGCCAGTTTTTTGACCAATGAAGTTCTGAGTGCAAGCCTCGCCCTGGGGGAGGAGAAGGTATGTACGTTATGGAACATTCAGTGAATCCAATTGCGCCAATTGCGCCCACAAGGCCTCTTAATCGTCGAAGCTCGGCTCGTAGCCCGGTTTATATGCGTGTGGAGGATAAAGGCCGTGGTGACGTCCTAGAGGCTACAGACATTGGCCTGGGAGGCATCCAGTGCACCTCCAAGAAGCATTGCTGGCCTGGCCAGTTTATGGAACTCGAATTCACGCTGCCTGAATTGGGTGAGCAGATCCGAGTGGGGGCACAGGTTCTCAACATGGAACCGGCCGATGGCGGCGGATCTAGTTTGGGATTACGGTTTTGTAGGGTACCAGAAGCTACGACTTTGGTTCTTTATCAATTTCTAGTGATGCGTGAGGCGCTCTTGCGCTAAGGCCGAACTCAATCGTCGTCGAGACTCTGGTTCTTTTGATGCGTGGTCCAAAGGTTGGCTATGGTCTTCGGTTCCAAGATTTCGACAGCAAGCGGCTCCAGGTTGCCTGTTGCTAGCTCTTGGGAAACCAACCGAGAGGACTCGGCGATACTGCTCCCGCTGTCTACAAGGCTAGACATTCTCTGAAGCACAACTGAATTTCTGTAGGCATTGGCACCTTTGGGACGACCCCGTGAGGGAACCATGAAGCCACGGGTTAAATCTTCTATCTCGTAAGATATCTTTAAATGCTTGGCGAAAAACGCTCTCAAGCCGGGGTGGGGCTTCGCAGCATCCCACCAGTCGCTGTCCTGAAGTTCCTCTTCCATCATGCTTCGCATGGAGTAGAGGCGCTCGGTAAGCTTGATCAGGAGCTCCATCCGGCGAGGGCCGCGGGCTGTTTCAAGTTCCTTGAGCTCTCGGTCGATTTCCGGATTCTCCATTGAGAAGATGTAAGCCTCGCGCTCAACTTCAGTCTCAGATGTGGCCTTGTTCATAGGCCAATTCGGATTAACCGGTATTGAATCAGCAGTCATAAAATAACTCTGCCCTTATCCTAAGTCTTCGTCTTGCCCCAGCCACCCCGGAGGAGCAATTCATTCTCGATGTTGGATTAGTTAAAACGATAGAGCTACTTCAAGCAGTTGGAAACCATAAAAAAACATCACATTTTCAGGATGTTACCAAAAAACGACCGAACTGCCTTGAATATCAGACATAACTCGAAAGTACGCGCTTGAAACTAAAAGGAGTTTTTTAGAGCATTCCTAGTAATTTCACATATTTGTGGTGTTTTCTTAGGACGAATGATCGGCCGGTTGTGGGCGGAAATCCCCTCGTTAAAGTGTCAGGAAAACTCCTGTGCTACTTCTAACTACATAGAACCCTTAACGTTATTGCCGAAAAATTGCGCTCTTTATTAGAGCAGGGGATAATTTATTTCGACCTTACGGTCTTGTGCCTCTCAGCAGCAGAGCATAGACGCGGACCCGAAGACCAATCTAGGGGGAGAATAAGAATGGCTTCTAT
>JABJBS010000204.1 GCA_018668695.1 Deltaproteobacteria bacterium | reverse complement strand
CCATCAAGTTCAGCCATTCTTAATGGGTCATCGCCATCACCGCTTAGGATACCATCGTCTCCGGTAGGCAACATGATGGTGGCTTGCGGGTCCTCCAAAACAATACCGCTTTGCTCACCGGCAATATTGGTGGCGGCTAAAAGCACACTGAAAAATTGGTTAAGGTAAGCGATGTTGCCGGGGATAATCATGAGCCCACTGATGGGCGCAGAAAAGTCATCTTCCGATGCGCTCTCTTCAGGGCGGCTTAATGTGAAACCCGACACGCTCAAATTGGGGATATTTAAGAAGTCTAAGTCGGACTTATCCAGGATGATGGGAGCACCGCCCCCGCCTGAGCCAGCTCCACTGATTTCATTGGTTTGGCGTGGTAACGCAACTGGCAGATCAATGGAAACCTCTTCACTGTCGACCACCATGCCCACGGCAAAGTTTAGGACTGTGAAATTGTCTTCATCAATCACAATGCCTTTGTCATTGATTTCATCTGTGTCGAGTGGGCGGGACGTCACCGAGGTCACCAAGAGTTCATCTAGGACCGTCAGTTCAATGGCGGGAAGGCGCGGGTCGCGCTGAGTTAAAACGTTTCCACTGGCGCTTAACACTTTGACTGCACTTAATTGATAACTTCCCGGAACCACCAAAGGTGGTAATTCGAGATATCCACCCAAGACACCGACGACCTCTTGCGGCTCGGACATTCCCGGCCCTTGCAGTTGAGCCGACACGCGAAGGGATGAATCATCCAGTGGACTTACCACCACCAAACGAAGTGGGATATTTTTAAGAGTGCTGGCTTCGTATTGAATGCCTGGTTCATCCTCGCGGGCATCGAGATCGATGGAGGCTGCGCGGACTAGAACCTGGGTTTCGGCCAAATAAGATTGCGCCACACTGGCCACTCCCAAGAGTGAAACCACTGCCAGCAGGCAAAACCATTTTATTCTTGCGGCACTCACGCAACGTCTCCTTCAAAAACGAATCCAGCCATTCGTTTTAGATTCGGTTTGTTCACGTCGTAAGGACCGTGGTTCACCAGCAAAGCATTCGGCAACATGGATAGAGCACAACCTGTGAGCAGGAGGCCCCAAACCAGATAAAAGTATAACGAAGGCCTTTGCGATGGTAGCGAGATCACCGCTCCTATGACACTTGGGACCATGGTCAGCAATGTAGTACTTTGACACACGCAAACACACCCGTCAGTAAAGGTAAGGCGCGACAACCACCCCTTAAATAGGGCCGACCGAGACGCACTTAGGCAAAAACAATGACTGAAATCCAAACATCCAAGGCTCTTCGGGGGAGGGTTGCCTTCAGGATGAAACAGCTAGAATTCAAGTGTGCCCCGCTCTTCCGACTTATTTCGGCTAGCACGGTGCATCGTGAGCGGACTTACTGAAAACAAATCAGCGTTACAAGTTGGATTTGGACCTTCTATTTATTTCTTTAACAGGCAGTGTGATCTGCATCACATAAATGGGTCGAGCGCTGCGTCAAAAGAACGTGTGCACCAAACATCTTCGGGGCAAATGCCAAGAGGGCTTCCGCCAAAACGATCTTTAAGAGCGGCCAGCATGCGTTGAAATCAGCTCAGTGCTGCTTACCCAAAGCCTTTGAGCCGCTGCTTAACGCCAGACCCGTCAATCGCATAAACTTGTTTGGGCAATTTTCAAATCGTGCTTTATTAAGACCACTTTCACATATTCAAGTGTGGCTACCACACGATTCCTTCAACTTTTGTGATCTGGAAACCCCTATGAAGAACACAAGTTCAAACCATAAGTTTATTATTTGTCTCTTCCCTCTTTGGTTGCTCGTCGGCTGCGCTCCCGCAATACAAGTCAACGAGATTCCAGCCACACCAGAACCGGCCGCCAAGATGACAACGGTCCACGGCACGGTGCTTGGTCACGATGGGCAGCCTATTCCAATCGCCCACGTGCGCGGTGGAGACAGTTGGCTCGCCGTCAGCTCAGACGGAACCTACTCCATCGACCTGCCTCAAAACCGCCTGGTCTCGCTCAAGTTTAGAGGTCTGATGCATGCTTCTTACACCGTCAGTGTTCTGACCACTGAAGATGATATTCCATTGGCGGTTCAACTCAGCACCTACAAGCTGGCAGAGTCGCCCAAAAAAGTTGAGCTTGTAGTGATGGAGAAATCAAGAGACGAATCGGGCGATCTCTTAGGCTATCAAGAATCCAAGCGTATCCCGATGGCACAAAATAAAGACGGGCAATGGTCGGCCGAGGCTCCAGTCGAAGGTGGGCAGCTTATCTACAAGATTGCGGGCGCTCGAGAAAAGTCGAAAAGCACTTTAGCGGGAATCTCTGCCTCTTCCTTTCTTCACGAAGAAACGTCCGGTTACCTAAGCGCTTTAAAATCAACAGGCACGAAGCAAACCGTTGTCTTTGATCCCACGAAGGTTCCAACCTCTGATAAAAGCGCATCTATGACCTTTGCCCACAATGAAACAGCGTCAGCACAAATCGCGGCGCTGCATCGTGAGATGAAAGATTACTCCAGCAAGTTTTGGAAAGCGCGAAGAGCTTCTAAGAATGGTGAGGCCAAAAAGAAAAAGAGCAGCGAAGAAAAGCGAAGCGTTTACCAATGGCAAACACGCATTCAAAAACGGCTCGACAGGCCCGGCGCCATAAACCCGCACTTAAGGCATGCCCTTCTTTTATCTTATTTCAATCTCCCGTCTTATTTCCTAGAAGACGAAGGCGGCCCCACCAAGCTAACGCCGAGCCTGTGGATGGAAGAGCTCGTAAACACGATGAAACCAAGCTCTCCCCTTTGGGGCTTTTCCAGCAGCACCAACCGCATGATTGGGGAAAGCGTGAGTGCCGCATTCTTTGATGACATCGCTAAGCAAACACAGGACCCAGAAATCGCAGCTCAGATAGCTTTTCGTAATCTTCAATCGGCGGCCACCTACAAGTTTAAAGAGCAACAAAAACGATACTTTGAAAAACTCGAAACAACCTTAGCAAAAACCCCAACGGGTAAACGCTTTCAAAAAAAGAAAGAGCGGTATCAACCAGACCACCCTTTTAAAAAGGGAAAACCTGTACCCACTTTCTCATTAGCATCATTTGAAAAACCTGAAGTCAAGATATCGCCCAAGCAGTACATGGGCTCTCACCTCTTGATTGAAGTTTGGGGAACGTGGTGCGGGCCATGTATTGCGGATATGGGAAAACTTCACGACATTCATAAAGAGCTTTCTCCTAAAGGCTTAAAAATGCTGAGCATCGCAGTTTTTGATGAGGAAGAGAAAGTCACCAAGCACCGTCAAGAATGGCCCATGCCTTGGGACCATGCGGTTCTAGACCAAGAAGGAAGCGACAGGCTCATGGGGATATTTCAGGCAATGGGTGTCCCCAGCTACATCCTGGTTGGCCCTGATGGCAATGTGCTAGAAAAAGGCTTTGCCTGGCGTTCCAATATGAAAGAGATACTTCGAGATTATTTGGTTAAAAACGATTCAGCTCCGAGTTCGGAAAAGTAGAATTCTAAAGTCCAGATTTACTTACCACCACCAGACAAAGCGGCCATTGCAACTTCTTGTTTAGCTGGCTATCTTGGCCACGTTCCAGCCGCCGCCAATATTTGGCGACAGTGTATGGCTTTAAAAATAAGACTAGAACTCACTCCTAAACCAACGAAGTGGATTTATAATGGGTATTAAAGAACAGAACGAGGGTGAAGCCATTCGCCGCGAGGTTATGGGTACGGCGCATGTGGATAACTCACTGGGCAACGCTACTGATTTTGACATGCCGCTCCAAGAAGCCACCATGGAGCATGCCTGGGGCGCTGTATGGACCCGTGAAGGCCTAGACCGCAAAACTCGTAGTATTGTCACTGTATCCATGCTCATCGCTCTAGGAGCTCACGGTGCTTTAAAGGGTCACGTTCGCGGTGCGCTCACCAATGGCGTGACCCAAGAAGAGATTCGCGAGATCATCATGCACTCTGCGGCTTATTGCGGATACCCTGCGGCCCTGGCAGCGATGAAGGTCGCTAAAGAAGTGATTGCGGCGCATCAGGGGTAGATTCGTTTGCTTGATACCCTCAAGCGCGAACTAGGTCGCTGGCCTTTTCACCAATCATGATGGCGGGCGCGTTGGTGTTGCCACCTACAATCTTAGGCATGACCGATGCATCTGCCACGCGCAGGCCTTCAATGCCATGGACGCGAAGCTCTGGGTCAACCACGGCCATATCATCAACGCCCATTTTGCAGGTTCCAACGGGGTGGTAAAGAGTGCAGGCCCAATCGCGAATATCGCGGCGCAGGTCGTCGTCGCTGATGTTTGGATTGGCGCCCAACCGGTTTGGTGCACTTAGATCATGACGAACCGCGGATGATTCCATAATTTGATGCCCCATTCTCACACCGCGCATCAATGTTTCGATGTCTTCATCGTCGGTTAAATAATTCGGTTCAATGCGCGGGGCCACAACCGGGTTTGGCGAAATGATTGAAACCTCCCCGACACTCTTTGGGTAAAGCAAAGTCGGCAGCACGCAGCACCCACGGCCTTTCGGCTCATAATTCACGTTGTCGAGTGGCTCATCACTCGCAGCTGTGGCCGTGAAGTGAAATTGCAAATCAGGAATTTCTGCCCCGGCATGGGTTCGAACGAAACCACCGCCTTGGCATGGCGTGGCGGAGAGCGGGCCTTTTTTGGTAATGAGATACTGCCCCAGCCATTTTGCCATGTTTAAAGGATTTACCGAAACAGTAGCATCCGTTTTCACATCCCGGCATACCGTTGCAAACATATGGTCTTGAAGGTTTTTACCCACACCCGGTAAATCGTGAACCACATCGATATCAACATTACGAAGCTGTTCGACGGGACCGATACCCGACCTAAGTAAAATCTGCGGCGACCCAATCGCTCCTCCACATAGGACGATTTCACCTTGGACATAGGCTACTTGCTCTTGGGCATCTGCGCGGTAACGAACCCCTACAGCCTTCTTGTCTTCAATAATCAGGTTGTTAACCATCGCCTGCTGAATCACCGTGAGGTTTCCACGGGTCATAGCAGGGTCTAAATAGGCCATTGCAGTGCTACAACGTTGACCATCCCGAATGGTGAGTTGATAAGTGCCTACCCCTTCTCTATCGGGGGTATTAAAGTCTCTAGATACGGGTGTATCCAGTACCTGCGCTGCACCCTCAATCAACTGTTTCATAATAGGAGCCGGCTCTGCAACATCGGTAACATCGAGAGGACCGCCCTGACCATGGTACGGACCGCCCAAGCGTTCATTTTTTTCAGCGCGGACAAAGTATGGCAGTACGTCCTCGTAGCCCCACCCAGGATTTCCCAAATCGCGCCACGCGTTGTAATCGTTTTGGTGGCCACGGATATAAATCATGTAGTTCAAGCAGCTTGTACCGCCAAGAACTCGGCCACGTGGCCAGAAATGTACACGCCCGTTTAACCCAGGCTGGCGTGTCGTATAGAAAGCCCAATCGTGCTTCGTGCGCCAGAGCTTACTTACCATACCTGGCGTAGAAATAGGTAACGTGCGGTGTGAGCCACCGGCCTCCAGTAAGAGCACTTTACAATGGGGATCTTCGCTCAAGCGACCTGCAACCGCAGCTCCCGCTGAGCCTCCGCCCACCACAATATAATCGTACGTATTCATCACCACTCCCTACCGGCTTTAGGAGTAACACCCTGCCATAGTGAGTTGGATGATTCAAACGTAGCTGCCCATTAGATGTAGGACATAGAGAGATGCCAAAGACGCTTAGACAACCCGCCAAGTAAGCGTTTCATTGGCCATCAATGGAGTCAGTGGCTCATTGCCAAGCATATAGTGATCTGGAACCTGCCACTCACTTTTTTCAAGTGTGATGGTGTCGGTATTGCGAGGCAACCCATAAAAATCCGGGCCATAAAAACTGGCAAATCCTTCTAGCTTATCAAGTGCATCAGCTTCTTCGAACGCCATGGCATACATCACGATGGCACCGAACCCAGTATAACAACCCGCACAACCACAGCTGGTCTCTTTGGTGCCGGTCGTATGGGGAGCGCTGTCTGTGCCCAGAAAAAACTTTGGGCTGCCACTGGTTGCAGCCTTAATCAGCGCCTGCTGATCCTCACTTCGCTTAAGAATCGGTAAACAATAATAATGAGGCCGAATTCCCCCAACGAGCATGTGGTTTCGATTGAAAAGCAGGTGTTGCGGCGTAATCGTTGCCGCAAGGTTATCGGGACCTTCTTCTACAAAACGTACCGATTCTTTGGTCGTAATATGTTCCAGAACAACCTTGAGTGTGGGGAAACTTTTCACGATATCTTCAAGGTACGTCCCCAAAAATTTTTCCTCACGGTCGAAGATATCCACCTTCGCGTCAGTGACTTCCCCGTGCACCAGTAGCTTCAGCCCCCGCTCCGCCATGGTCTTAAACACAGGATAAAGCCCACGAATATCGGTTACGCCGGAATCGGAATTGGTCGTTGCACCTGCAGGATAAACCTTCACTGCGTGCACCACGCCAGAATCCGCAGCACGGTGAATTTCCTCACTCGTCGTTTTATCGGTCAGATACAATGTCATCAGTGGCTCAAAGCTACTTCCCTCAGGAAGGTGACTCAGAATTCTTTTATGGTAAGCCTGAGCAAGCTCCGTAGTGGTCACGGGCGGCTTGAGATTTGGCATGGCCACTGCTCGCGCCATCGTGGCTGCAGTTTGCGGAACGGTAAGGACCATGGCATCGCCATCGCGAAAGTGAATATGCCAGTCGTCAGGTCGTGTGAGCGTAAGTTTCATGATGCGGGACTTTACCTGATCCCGAGAAAAGTTGCCAGGAGGGGTCTAAGCACTCCGGCAAATGCATACTCAAAAATTCACCTCTTAAGCAATTACAAAGGGTTTCGCGATCCGGCTGTAGCATCAGAGCAAAACCGCCATCTACAACGGCTAGGTACTTGCTCTATCCGATGCTCTATTCTTGCGTCCCAAACTTTCCCCAGCACAAAAAACAGTTCATTAATGATTGAACTGAGTGTCGAATTTACCGCTAAAATGCAGAAATGGGTCGAAAAAAACTCCTAAAATCAATGGGATTCGATAATTACAATACAGAAACTTAATGTACCATTATCATTCTCTTTATGCTTCCACCAACCAGAGTAGCAGGAGCTCTTTGGGGTTTAAAACTGGTTACGGCCTCGACAGGCAAGTCGAGAATCCTGCTTGAGGCCAAAACTTAAAATTGGGGGGAAATTGATGATTAAGAAGTTACTTATTGCAGGATGCTTGGTTTTTGCTTGTGCGTTGATTGGTTGCGGCGATGAGGATGGCGACAGCTCAGCGAACAGCGGCGGCGATACCTCAAGTGAAACTTCAAGCGAGACGAGCACAAGCTGTTCATCTGAATACAGCTGTATGAATGGCGAATGTGAATGCGCCAATGGCGACTCATGCGCCGATGAGGCGGCCTGCGAGGAAGACTGCGAAGTGTGTGAGTAAGTCGTAAATGACTCATTATTAAGGGCGATGGTTTGTTACCATCGCCCTTTTTTTTTACGACTCTTAAATGAAACTTATTCGGAGTCTCTTAAAAATTCATTCTAAGACTACCGCTTCGTCAACAACCGACCATCAGCCATCATCATTTTGAGCCCTGTGGAAGTTCAACATCTCCGGCATCGGCACTTCCTGCTCGTGGGCCGCTATCTTTTGACGCGGTTTTCTTTTTGAGATGTTGCCATAGAGGTCATCGGGTACCCGAATAGCTTTATTGTTATCTCCCTTTGTACCAAGCTGCTGAAGCCGCTTCATTTTCTGAACCGAGAGATTACTTCCGTGTAAATTCAACACCTCGAGTTCTTCGAGTTCAACCTTTTCTTGCATCGAAAGTGTACTCACGTCGGCTATAGGAACAGCTGGTATATTCGGCGGATTTACGGCATCCAACTGCTTTTGCTCGGCCAATTTTAAAAGGACAGACATGTCGCCCAGAAACTCTTTCCACCCCGCCCTCACCTCTGCGGATGTGGGTACAGTCGACATATAAGTTGCCAGCCGACAAACCTTTGCATAATTCGCAGCTTTACCCTCACCCAAGAGATCCATAATTTTGTCGGCAAAATCTTGCTGATGGCGAGAGAACTCTTTGACTTCTTCGAGTCTCTGCTTGCGCTTAGACACTTCCATTTCGACCTGCGCCTTGGACCAGGCGTGCATTTTGTCTTGATGAATAAAATACTGCTGGCATGCAAATGCCACCGCTCCGCCTACAACCGCTCCAACACACCACTGTATGAACCTGTTCTTTTCTTTTTTGTGTTCGAGTTCAATTTCACGCAAACGAATGATGTTGTCTGCAGTATATTTGGTATCGGTGATTTCGGGGATATCTAAATCGGGAGTCTCAAAAGGATTACCAATATCGTCGCCCATCGCATCATTTTTATCATTATGGTTCATAGAAATCTCCTGGCGCGGACTCTAATCATTAAACCGTTAACCTACAACCTTCGCTGGCCGCTCAAGATATGACCGATGGGATAAAACTGAGGGTCCGTCGAGTGCCAAGTTTCAACCATACCTCCCCGAGCTTACATAGGAGCACATCACAAAAATCGCACGAAGGCTTGTACATGACCATGATTTACGAGGACACTCATCATGACGAAAGAGAAGTCCATGACGTTTGAATCTCCAGCATTTGCCGAGGATGAAATACTCAGGCAGAGCCCGGGCCTGCCGAAAGTCATAAGTACGTCTGCAGGAAGGTCCACAAGCGATTTCTTGGCTCAAGTGGAAGAAAACAAAACTGAGCTCCGTAAACAACTCGCGAGCCACGGCGCGCTCTTGTTTCGCAAATGCGGCGTGAAAACTACCGAAGACTTTCACCAGCTTCTTAGCAGTCTCAAAATAGAACCATGCGACCCCAATCACTATTACGGCGAAGTGATGCGAGCTGCCACCGGGGACAATGTCATGGAACCTACACTGGTACCGCCAGACCTGGTTATTGCTCCCCATAACGAAAGCGCCTTCTGGTATAAGCAACCTGAGTACATCTCCTTTTTCTGCCAAGAGACCAACGCACTTGCTGGCCAAACCCCTATCATTGACTGTGCTAAAGTAGCCGCCGATTTCTCTCCTGAACTGCGCGAAAAATTACTGCAGTCTTCAGCCGTCAACGAATATGTGTTTGATGATTTGCATTCGAACAAGACCTTGGTGAAAGGTCAAAAACGAAACACGTGGCAAGTGGCTTTTCAAACCAGTGAACGGGATGCCGTGGAAGCTATTGCAGCAGAGCGATACGATGTTGAGCTTTTGTGGCGAAAAAGCGGCGCGCTTCATGTGAAGATTAAGTCGGCAGTATTCGCTAACCATCCCACCACTGGGGAGCTCTGCTTTCGAGCCATGCGCGCCTTTGATTTTGCCAACGTCAAATACATGCTTGAAGAGTTTGCCAAAGACCAAATGCCTTATCACAAGTACCTCTCGTCCAAGAGCATCATTGGACTCAGTTCCTGGCTCACCGGCAACAATCTGATTGAACATCAAAAGTATTCTTGGAAGACAACTATTGAAAACGGTCCCGAGTTAACTCCAGAAGAATGCGCCAGCGTAACCCACACCCTCTTTAAACACGCTACCATTTTCCGTTGGCACCCCGAAGACGTCCTGGTGATAGACAACGTAAAAGCTGCTCACGGGCGGCTTAACGTAGATGCAAAGCGCGTGATTCATGTGTTTATGAGCAAGTACATCGATCAGAAAACAATCATGGTGCCTGCGGCTGAAGTCACTCCCTAAGGCAAGCGCCACCCCGAGCCAAGATGACCATCGAGACGCTCGGACTCCTGCGCTAAATCCTCTTCATCCAGATACTCGTCCGTTGGCAGTACACGAACGGGCTCATACCTCACACTGGTGGGTGTCCAGCCCATTCCCGTTACCTCTCCCGCGCTTAAACTTACCTTCGCTACAATGCCCGTCTCAAACTCTGGGCGGCTTTTAAGATCGGCCGTAAAGTTACCGAGGCTATAAAAGACAGCTGCCCTACGTGCACGGCCATCCGCTGTTTGAATAGAGCATGTACCGACGCCAGGCACCTGGTCCGGATAGTTTACCCAGCATATTTCGGCAGGCTGAACCACATGAGGCCCCTGGCCTACGATGACATCTGCGCCCATGGCCACCATGCGACGCGCAAGCTGCATAAAATGAGGCTCTGGATAATACTCATACTCAAATCCCCAATGCACTAAGAGTACAATGTATTCGGCGCCCCGCTCACGCATGGCTGTGATATGAGCTTCCATGGAGCTTAAATCGATGTCTTCACCGATATGGCCAAAAGGAATGATAAAGAGGTCATGGGTAGAAACGTCTTCTCGTCCATTGAGTCCCCAGGCGTAAGATAGAAAACCAATCTTACTCTCTTTAACGGTCACCAGTGCATGCTCATTAAGCCCTGTGGTTTCCATTCCGCGGTTCAAGGCCTCTCGCTTCGTTGCTGAGATAGCGTCATCCCCTACGTCATAGGAGTGATTGTTGTTCAGTTGTAAAAGGTCGAAGGGAAGTCCGTCGAGCATTTCCACCGGTGCGTTAAACCTCGGAGGCGCTCCCGAATTTTGCACGGGGTGATCTGGCGAGGTCGGCGTTTCTAAGTTTGCCACTCGGTAATCAGCGTTCACCACATCAATAACCGCATCTGCAAAATTCGCGTGGTTGTCTGATATCGGCAGTATATCCCCCACAAATGAAATCACGACTCCCTCGCCCAGTGCGGGCAGATCGGCTTGCACCGTTGAAAAGTGCTGCGAAACATCGGGTGATGTTGTCGTATAATAAGACAAAAGTTTCTCAAGATAATAGGCACTGCGGGTAGCGTCGTCGAAACCCCAGTCCTCGGTTTCCCATCGGCCGTCTACAAAATCTGGCCGGTCAGGGTCCGGTGTATATACCCAGGGAAACGTCTCAGCTTGCTCTGGCCAAGCATCAAACCCAGTGGGTGAGCAGCCCAAGATTGCGACCGCTAAAAAGGTAATAAAAAGAGTCGGCAACAATCGTTTTGTTTGGAACATCATGGATAAACGGTAGCACCAAATCCCTGGGTGATCCCAGGGAAATCAAAGTCTTCCTGAGGTGGTAGAATCACATACAAGCGCTTAAACTAGATGAGAAGTAGAGTGAACTTAATAAACGGTTATCCTCGCTTAAAGAGGCCGAGTTTCTTCGATAGCATCCGCCATGACAATCAAGCGGTCGACAATACGCTCACCGTCCATGCGCAAGCCATTGTGCTCATACTCATTGGTCATCCATGCTTTAGCGTTGGGCATCTCGGATAGAGTCTCACGTGAATAATCAAATTCCACGTACATGTCTTCTACATAAACCGCGGCCGTGACGGGCACAGTGTTACACGCGAGCTGCTGCGCATCATAGAGCCGCGGCCAATCTGATTTCTCCGCCAACATATCCGCCGCCTCTTTCAATGGCTGCAGCGTTTCAAGCTGGTCAAACATCCAGGGGTAAACCATCTCCCCGGTAAAGCAGAAATCTTCCCCTGAAACATAACTGCACTGAGGAAACTTTTCGCGAACGCGGTGAGCCGACCAATTCGATGCATCTTCTTGGCAATAAATAGATTCGTGTAAAATCGCGTAGATGGGGTTGGTAAGATACGACTGCTCCGCAAGCATCGCATTTAGAAAACTGTAGCTCAGCGTTGGCTTCCCATCCACATCTACAAAGGCGCTTTCCAGAAGGTAGTACAGAGCCAACCCGCCATCACTGCGGCCCAGGTTGATACCAATCAGCTGGAATTGCTCAACGGTAAAGTGCTGACCATTGGGCAGGAGCACCTTGTTGTTGACGAGGTACTCGGCAATTTGATTACACATTCCCTGCGCTGTGGGGAATTCGTGGAAGAACTGCTTCATCTTGTCCATCACGCGCTGATAAGTGGCCCCATAAACATCATCGGCATGACGCTTGATCGATGGAATACCACCTGTGATGTAGGCACGTGAAAGGCTCTCTGGATAAAACGATAAGTAATGCAAAGCGCAAAACCCACCAAAGCTTTGGCCCAGAAGCGCCCACTTCTTAATCTTGAGCTTTTCGCGAATCGCTTCGGCATCACGCACGATATTGTCGGCCCGGAAATGACTTAAGTATGCAACCTGTTCTGCTGGTGATTTACTCGCTAAGGTTTGGTGGCTGATCACAGTGCTCGACCCGGTACCACGCTGATCCAAAAGCAACACCCGATACTTTTTCAAAACACGCTTGAGCCAAGCGCTGCTGCTGCTTGGCCGTGGCGATGGAAACCCGGGGCCACCTTGCAGGTAAACCAACCAAGGTAAGTCTTCTTCTTTTTTATCTTTTGCAACCACCTCACGAGCAAACACGCTGACTGTTTCGCCACCTTGCTCGGCATAATTCAGCGGCAACTCAAACTGGTGTTGGCGGTAAAACTGGTCATCAACGTAAAAGCACTCTTCCATGAAATATCCTTTTCAGGGTCCACCCGGACGCGTTCGTCCGGGGTGTCTAACACAGCCATCCAAGGTAAATGAACAGATTTCGACCTTTTGGTTCTAAAAATCAACGCCGGAATGGGTCCAACCCACCGTGGCACAAGTTTTGAAATAGAAGTCTTAAAGTATTTAGCTAGCCAAGATTTTGAATAATGGGATCTCTGTTTGAATGCCCTTGAGTTTGAAATTCCCGACCGCTTCAGTATTCAGGTCATGGTCAAGCAGGTCTCTTATAACTTCTGATATGTAGCTTTGACCCGGCTCACAAACTGTCTCTATTCTTGAGGCTAGATTCACGCTCGGACCAATTGCAGTGTAGTCCACTCGCTGCTCAGAACCAAAGTTGCCCACAACAGCTTGGCCTTGATGAATCCCAATACGCATCGCTACTTCAGGGATATCACGCTCGGCCCACTTTTGATTCACTCCAACCATGGCCGTTTGCATTGCAAGCGCACATTGAACTGCGTTATTGGCTTGCTCCCGAGCGTCCATCTCCACTGGCGAACCAAAAATAACCATGATGGCATCGCCGATGAATTTATCGATGGTACCCGAGTTCGAAAATATCGTTTCATTCATCGCACTGAGATAATCATTTAGAAATTCAGATACTGTTTCAGCACCCTGCTCCTCACTTATCTTCGTGAACCCGGAGAGATCGCTAAAGAGCACTGTAACTGTTTTGCTATGCGGCTGCGTATCCATGGATATTTTACCATCGAATATGTCGTTGATGAGCTCTGGCGGCAGATAACGGCTCAACACTTGTTCCCGAATTTCCTGATTGAGTAGCTGAATTTGCTTGTTCTTCGCCTTGAGTTGAAGCTCTCTTCTTAAGAGACCTTCACTGAATCGATTGCCGAAATAAAACGACCCTGACAAATGAACAAATGCATGACCTACCAGGCCCCAACAGAGCCAAGCCCCTAAACTGTTAAGAGGCTGCAGCTCTACAAGCGCATAAGGCCAAACGAAAACCCCAAGTAAATAAACGCCGACTGGAAAGACCGCTTTACGCATACCCCGGAGTACGATGCTATCGCCGAGCTGCACTGCCAAGAAAAGTAAAATGAGAACATCCCATTGGCCCGACACCGCTACCAAATAGCCGAGAAATAATCCGTCGAATGAGAACCACTTTGAAAATGACTCGAGCGGGTATCTCGCCCTCATGGACAAATAAGTGCTGAGGGGAGCAGCCACCACGAGTGTGCCCACGTAAACAATGCATTCAAGAACGGGACGAGCCTGTACAACTAAGAGGCCGGCGCCCAATGCTGCGAAAGTAAGGTAGCCAATCCAACGAATCGTCGATACCCAGCGCAGCAGGTCTCGGGAGTACCGCGGAAAATTGGTTGGCCGATTCGCCAATCTTTCTATGGCCTTATACAATGACATGATTCATGTGAGTTTCGCCTCTTGAGCACTTCAGGTCAAAATTATCAACAATGCCTCACTCGGGACCGAGGCTCGCTTCCGTGTGACGTGAAACACTACCCTATCCACTTAAATAAGTGGCCCAAATACAGAGCTATCCCACGGACTTAGTCCAAGCCGATTTGTGGCTTGCCAATGGGCAACGAATAGAGTCGTTCAAGCGTGGAGAGCAGGCAAAAAAATGACTCATCGAAGCATGGCAATTCCCTCAAGTTCGAGGCCGATTTTTGATCCAAAACGTACTTCAATCTAACCGATGAGAAGCACTCTTGTTTTGGAGCGGAGAGTCAATATTCCTTGGACGCTGCTCTAGAATTTAACCGAATGACCGGAAAAAACACTTGGCACTCCGCCCGCTTTCGTAGAAAGTGAAAGTTCGCTCAGCGCAGAATCATTCTCACTGGCGACACCAAAAAATCATAAATTCTCAAAACAGGACTGACTCGTTCCTCTCGGGTATGGGTACGCCTGCGTTGTAGAATTCACACAATCGAAGTGAATCATGCAGACCAGCCAGATGGAACGAGTGGATTGTTATATCCAAATATTACGAGAGCATAGGCCCAAGAAATTCAGTGTGGCGCTCTTACACGAGTATATGCCGCCCGGGCTTTCCTGCTCAGAGCGCACCATTCAACGCGACCTTAAAAAACTTATTCAGGGCGAAATGGCCAAGGAGCTACAATTGCGCTGGGGGAAAGGTCCATACTGGATTGCGTTGCCAAAGCATCAACCTTCACTCACCAAGATCAGTGCGTAAATCATCCGACAACACCTGTCGCGACGGCCATCTCAGACTCTTCAACTTTAAATCATCCAATGCTTAATTCATAAGATGCAAGCACTAGAGATAACCATTGAAAAAGTCCTTTATCGAATCGAGCTACCAGAATTTCGAATTTACAAAATAGATATCGAAGTCGAGGAGACCGTTAGAAACCTTGACGACAAAAAACTAGAGAGCCACCCTGAACTTAGGTTTGAACACTATCCCAGTTTTCCTTTCACACCTCACCAGTTGGCGGGGCTGGCTCAATCGCACGGCGAAAAGCTAGAGATAGATCCTAAAATTTATAGGTATGGTCTCCCATTACGTAACGTAGGCACCTGGTACAGCGAAGTACCTGCAGACGTACAGCGGTTTTTGCTCTCGGGGGCCGTCACCCAGGAAAACTTTCTTTATATGCTCTGCTTTTTTATGTGGGCACCGGAGCCGTTGCGCCAAGCGAACCCGGCGTTGATTCTCCTATTGGCGAAGCGTCATATTCACGATTCGAATAAGATAGACCGAAAAACCTTCTATGGTGGATGGGTTCATCCCTTTACCGCAGATTTGGTTCGCAATTTGTACTTCAAGGCTCCTCGCAAGTTGGCCGCACTTGCCCTCCAAAGAGACACCGACAATCCCTATGTATTAATCCCTCCATCACGCGCCCGCATCAATGCCTTCAGTAAGCTTGAAGTAGCGGCAGCCCAAATCGGTCAAAAGATTCGCACCTCTTCATTCCGCTTTTATTTAAGTTCCGATATCTACAGCGATGTTATCCAAAAGCTTTGTCATTTCCCTGGCAAGCTGCCACTCGCTGCCCTACCAGAAGTCGCCTATTTTCCAAGCCTTTTGGATCATCCCTTGTATCGTAAGCTGCATGCCCCAGGGATTCGCGAGCAATTGCCGCACTTTTACAAACTTTGGCGAGAGCTTCGCGAGAGCAGTCAGCTATCGGAAAAAAGTATTTCTAGCTGGCCCAAATTTAGAACCCTTGAGCAAATGGAGCAATGTGTCGAACGGTTCCAAGCCAAAATGAAACTATCTCTTGAGCATATTCATGTGGACCTATTGGCGATTAATCCAACGGCCAAGGAGCTTCGTAAACAAGGTTACTCAAACTGCATTACAGATGAATATTCCCATCACTATCAAAATTATAAGAAGCGGTTGGATGAAGGTCTCGGTTTCGCGCTGCGAATCGATATCGAAGGCACTGAATACTTGGCCGATTTTGCTTGGTACGATTCTGGTAAAATTTCTATTCGCGACCTCGCCAGTAAACATCGAGGTGAATTTAAACACAGCCGAGCCGCGGCGCGCTGGATCGTCAAGAACAATCTGGAACCTCTCTACCGAAAATTATGTGCTCGGAAAGAATAAGTCATATTGTTAGAGATTCGAATGACCGAAAACACCACTGCACTGGACACGTTTTCATCGAGTAATGCTGATTTTATCTGCTGCTTTAAGTTCGTAACCTAGAGCCACAATCATGGGACAGCCAAATGCCTCAGCCAATGTCCACGCTTTCTGCTGTACTTCTAGAATAGGTGTCTCAGATTTCAGCACGCTAAACAGTGGCATCGTATGCTCACCAAAATACAGCGTCGCACTGTAGGTGCTTTGTTTTCGATTTTCGGCCTGCATGGATGTAACGAAGACCGCCGCCACCGCATCTAAAGGTAATTCCTTCGTGCTAAGCTTAGACAAGCTACGCCACCGATAAGTCATCGTTTGACGCTCAACATCAATCTTCAACTGAGAGAATTTTCGTAACAATCCTATCCCAATATAAAAACAAACCGAGGCTGGTACCGCAATCATCAATGCCAAAAGATAATTCGTAGGTTCTGTAAGCCAAAACAAAACCAAAATCATTCCAATGCCAATTGGGAGTCGGCCTGTCTTATCAGGTAAGTCTTCAAAGAAATGAGTTAAGTCAGCTCCCTCGGGCCTTTGCTGAGTCGCGGGGTAAATGTCTATCAGGTCGACAGGTTCTAACTCTTCAAATGGAACATCCAAAAGCATGGCCAAGTGCGGCCCGAGCTGCATCACTCTGGGTATCATTGGTTCAGCACCTGAAAATATCTCAAATACCTCGCCTTGGGACTCAAGGTTAAGACCTGCGGTAGTGTTAGTCGTAAACCGCGCAGATTTCATCCAGGGGCGTATCACGCCGCCGCCCGAGGCCTTCCAAATTTTATCCGTTTTCCAAAACCCAAATCTGCCGGTCACATGAATTTGCTTGGAGTCTCGCCTCACCCAGGTTTCGTGCCAATTGTTGAGGAAGCAGAATCCACCGAAGAGGGCAATAAGCATGATAACACAACCTATCGCCATAGCGACCGGGTGGCCGACTTCTTCGCCACTTAAAAAAGACGAGATAAATCCATGAAGCGGAACCAGGCCTATGCTTAAGGCTAAAGCGCCGAAGCCTTTCGAGAGCCATCTCCTATCGACAAAACCAATCGAACCGTCTTCCAATCGAACTATCTTCATCATGTACTCCCACCATCACTCTGCCCTCTTATACAGCCGGGGAAGTTATGCAGCGGCGCCTAGCACGCGGACAAGAGAGGGTAAAGGTGAAGGTATGAGGTGAAAGGCATCCAGGCACACTTAACTTTCTAGACGACATGCCGAGCAACGAATACAAAATAATCGCGAGGCCTCGAATGCATCACGTTAAGTTACCTTGCCCTACAATTAACCACCCCAAAAACCCTGCACCGTGGCGATTGTTGTTGCGGACTCCAAGCACGCTATCTACACTAATATAACTAAACTATGCCGGGGTTGATTTATGTTGTACCGCCTATCTCTCGTACTCGTTTGTTTTTCCCTTACTGCTTGTTTTGGTGCCGAAGCCACGGTTCAATTTGAAACAAACACCACGGCAAAAACCATGGATAATTTGGAGCTAGGCGACGGTGGTTGCATTACCAACTGGGTTGCCGATGGTTGGTGCGATTTTGGTAATAACCGAGAAGAATGTTCATGGGATGGCGGAGACTGTTGCCCATCAACTTGCCCAGAGGATGCTCAATACTCATGCGGTGATTACGCATGGGATTGTCAGGAGCCTTCAGCATGCGAAAACACCGGTGATTGTGAACCCGCACCAGAACCGGACGACGCGAATTCGGAAGAGCAATGGTGTGAACAGTTCCCTGAATTTTGCGACGATATCGACGACTGTGAACAGTTTCCGGAAATATGTAACAACAACGGCGGTTCTTGGGGTTCTGAATCAGAGTGTATCGACTACTGGAACTCGGATGGATGGTGCGACCCCGAAAATAATTCAGAAGTATGCGGCTGGGATGGCGGAGACTGCTGCCCGTCCACCTGTGAAGATACAGAGTTTATTTGCGGCGACTACGGGTGGTATTGTGAAGACCCGGCCGCCTGCGAGAACACCGGGGAATGCGACCCCGTTGAAAATGGTCAAGGCGATTCCTACGATTACCCTGATTCAGGATGCATCGATAACTGGGTAGCTGATGGCTGGTGTGACCCTGAAAACAATAACGAAGAATGTGGCTGGGATGGTGGAGATTGCTGCTCATCAACATGCGAAGATTCTGATTACATCTGTGGGCATTACGGATGGGATTGCGAAGACCCTACTGCCTGTGAGAATACCGGAGAATGCGACCCTACAGAGAATACTGACTCTGACTCGGAACCAAACAACTCATTCGATGAGTGGTGCGAACAATTCCCTGAAATCTGCGATACCATTGATGACTGCGAACAATTCCCTGAAGAGTGCGGCGACAATGGCAATTCGGGCGACGTAGCTGAGTCGGATTGTTCTGATTACTGGAGCGGTGATGGGTGGTGTGATCCTAGCAACAACACCGAGACATGTGGCTGGGATGGCGGTGATTGTTGCGCATCAACCTGTCCTGAGAGCGCCCAATTTATTTGCGGCAATTTCAGTTATGAATGCCAAGATCCGGAAGCGTGTGAAAACAACGGTGGCTGCGACCCAGCACCCTAACCAACGACTCTGAGCTCTCTATTGTGCGGCCGACAATCCTCGCCAAACAATGTTCTTTGCAGCTGTTGCCCTAGCACCTTCCAAGCCGAGGTCACTTGCTTCATTGCCGGTAATATCTCCGCCAACTCTTGCTACCGCATCATTGAGACCCGCTTCTGTGGCATCACCGCCAACACTCGTAAGCCCCGCTCCCATTCCATATTGCCACGTATCGTGGTCACCGAGGGAATTTAGAAGCGCCTTAGGATAGGCGGCTACCCCGCGTGTAACGGTGTTGTTCACGGTTGAGGCCAAAACTCTCCCCTCTACTGTATTCTTCAGAAAGTCCGCACCTAAATCGTTGATAAGTTTTTCTTGGCCCGCAGCCCTCACAGCATCTGCACTTAAGCCTGCAGCATCACTTCCAAGAATATCCTTGCCCGCGCTTAAAAGCTCGTTGTCTGAGTAGGACACTCCATTTTTCGCAGCGATGTTCTGACCGATTCCTATTCTAAGTTGCATGAGCGTGCTCTCAGCGGCAATCGCACCGATATTCCAGGCCGCAGTTCCAATGCTCCAGCCCTCTGCCCCGCCACCTGCCTTATCCGCCGCTTCCTTGAGAAGCTTCTTGATTGCAGATGGTAAGTCACGCTCCCAAAGTGAGTCATCTAATAAAGTCGCAGATACTCCGGTTACTGCAGAATAGGTCATGCCTTTCGCCGCACCAAATGCAATGCCGGTGCCGAACTGATGAGCGAAACTCTGTCCCATATACTCAGCACCTTTGGCCATCACAACGCCCCGCGCAGCCTCATCAATAGCAGCCTGGGACGCTGTAGCACCCGCATCACCAAGTGCCTGCTGCCCCAGAGCCATCATTCCCTGGGCGGAGACATCTACGCCCTCACCCGCCAGAACCTCTTTACCAACAAAGGCGGTTAGCTCATTACCCAAAGCACCAATGGCATACATGGCTGCGCCCCCCGCGGCACCTGTCCCAAGGTCATAAGCCCCATCGTATCCGACGATGTTATACGAATCGCCCTGCACCAGCATCCGCCCCGCAACTTTCGTGGCACCAGTCGTTGCGGCTATCACAGCCAAGGCTGCCGGCGCCGACATACCTCCCGTAGCCGCTACCGAAGTCGCGGCCGCTGTCAAAGTCGCCACCGTGGCTACCTTGTTTGCAATATCGTCTTTAACCTCTACATAATCCTCGGTTGCCTTATCTACGCAGTGGCGAGCAACCTCCATCTCAGGAACAATCGCGGACCGCGCCATCTCGCCGCCAGCCTGATAGGCAAGTCTGGGCAAGCGCTTAAATTCGCGAACTTGGTGGTCCAGAATTGTCCCTTTATGGGAAAACAAGTCGACAATACCGTCGCTGATCTGAGACCGGATTGAGCCCGAACCCCGCTCCCTGGCCACCCTGTATTCAAGTTGGTCAATTCTTTCCCGAATACTCTGAGGTTTGGGCATCAGTAAGTCTTCGGCCTTAAAGAATTCACGGCGTTTCATACAGCTCTTGAGGTCGTCCACGAGATGACTGCCTCGCTTGGCTTGATAGCTGTCGAGAAGGGTCTCGCGCCCCTCGAAATCTAAGCCATCCAATAAGCTAAGGATATAATCTTCACTGGTTCGCAGACCATCAATCGCATAATACAATTTATCGTGAAGCGGCATACCACCGTTCTCAATATGCTCAAGCACACGCTCCAAAGGCTTGTTGCTGCCTAACCAGGAAGCGGCCTTCGTTTTTATTTGCGCAATCAACGCCTCGTCTTCACGAATCACCTTCAATTCATCCGAAGTTGCAGCGTCCAGTGCATTGTAGATATTACGGCGATGAATCCCAAAGCCCTCCAATGCACACCGGATTTTATCGGCCGGCGTGAGATCGCCATGCTTCAGTCTTAATTGAATCTCAAGCTTTGTAGATGAACTCAGAGTGAAGCCATCCATTGCGCGGCTTAAATCCTCACCCCATTCGCGTTGGTAATCCTCAGCCAAAGTAGCGCGTTCCTCAGGCGTTGCATCCGCCAAAGCTGCAATCATCTCATCACCATCACTGCGTGCTCTGAAACCATGAGCTGCGTAATAAATACGGTCCGCGGGGCTTAGCTTACCCCGTTCTAGAACACGCTTGAGCTTGGCACCTCTCTGCCCCCAAAATTCGTGCTCTATGGCGTATTCGATATCTTGCTTGAAGATTTCCCTATATTGCGTCTTAAGGCTTGCCCGCTCCTCGTCGCTAAGGCCCTCTAATACCTCGCGCGCCTTTGTGAAATCTGCTCCAAGCCCTCGCATCGTGCGATGAAACTCGTGAGCCGGGCTTAGCTTACCATCGGGATTGGCTGGGTCTAAAACCAACTGGATGTCCTTAAATGCTCCTCCAGAAAGATTTCGATAAAGAGCGTCGCTTAAGTCTCCGTACTTGCGATTGAATCGCTCAACAATCACTTGGCGTTCTTCATGAGTCTTGCCGGCAAATTGTGCCTCGACTGTTTTGGGATCTGTCCCGTAACCCAGAACACCAAAGCTCAGATAGCCCTTGCCCATAATCGCCAGCTTTATTTCGTCTTCAGGATGGAGGGTTCCATTTTCCAGTAACGCCTTGGCTTCAACATAATCACGAGGACCCAGGTTCTCCCGAAGGTCGTCTACCAGAGCCGTCCCATAATAATCCTTATAGTCGGTCTCCAAGCTCTCGAGTTCCTTCAATCGACCGGCATCACCCAATCGCTGAATCGTCCCCTTTATCATCTCGCCATCGGTCATCCAACCGCTCATGGCCGCCTTGATCGAATCGGCAGGCTCTATCCGCCCCCTCTTGAAAACTGCTTGTGCATAAACCTTCTGTTTACCGGAATGCTCATTTTCAATGTCTGTTTCAAGTTCTCGTCCTGCCACTGTTCTGTATTGGTGTGCAATTTCCTTCAGCTCGGTTCCCGACTTTCCATAGAGAACGTCCAAGACCCCTTTGTGGTCTGTGCCCGCACCATCCATCGCCATATGCAATAGCGTGGCATCCCGAACATCCGCCTGCGAATTCTCACCCATCAAATAAAGCTTGGCTTTTCTCAACTCCTTGACGCCAAGAGATTTCTCTAGGGCTGTCGACAAAGTCATACCGCCAGAAAGCTTCTCGTAAGACGACGACATGAGATTAATTTCCGAAACCGTTCGGTTTTCGAGCACTCTGAAAATCTCAGCGCTTTGAGTGATATGGCCAGGGCGTGCAAGCCCGCCCATCGACGCAAACAAACGAGCAGCTGCCCCTTTCGTTGTAAGCTTCGGGTCCTCGCCCATTAACGTAATCTCAGGCGATACGGAAACCACGAGGTCAACTGGAATGCTGGGAGCTTGATGCGTCTGTGTTGATGGTTCGGGTCGAAGAGGATTGCGGCTATTTTGAGAGACGCTAGGTTCAGGATGAGTGAAGCCAGAGTTCGGGGCTGACGTTACCGGAGAGGAATTCTGTGAGGCTTTCGAGTAAGAATCTCGAACCTTAATCTCCGGGGACTGCGCCGCTGAAGAATCATCTAACTGATTCTCGTACTTGGCAATCATGTCTGCGACCGTGCGACTTGCCCCGGTCGACGTGCCGACTTTTACCATCTAACACCCCTTTGCCCCGATAGAGAGGCTACAAAGAGATTAAGCGGGAACGCTCCGGGTTACAACAGACTCTGAACCACAGGTTACCAGCGAGGACAGCTTTAAACGGGCCTCAACGCTGAAAAGCTTGTTCTATCAATACAGTACAAAGCTAGACCTAGTCTAAGCCATGCCATGGCCTCGCCGACTTGTACAAGGCCACAACCGTACCCACTCTAAATTAAGAGCTTGGCGTGAGCCTTCATCCGGAGACGATACGAACCCATGGCATCCCGTAAAGACCTTCCCGAAAAAGATTGCGTCACCTGCGGTCGCCCGTTTCAATGGCGTAAAAAGTGGGAAAAGAACTGGGCCAGCGTTCGCTACTGTAGCCGAGCTTGCAAACGCGGTGTTACTTCTACCGACAAACGAATCGAGTGCGCAGTGATGGACCTTCTCGAAAAAAGCCCCAAAGGTTCAAGTCTCTGCCCATCAGAAGTCGCTCGTAAAATGAACCCTGAATCCTGGCGGGATCTAGTTGAACCAGCTCGCCGAGCAGCTCGGCGGCTGGCAAGCCGAGGCCTCGTTGAAATCACCCAGGGCGGCAAGCCAATTGAACAACTCAATTTCAAAGGCGTTATACATTTACGACTAAAATCATAAGTCGGTGGCGTTCAGGCGGCCAGAAGCGTCTTCAAAAGCCTCCAAATTATTCAAAACTAAAAATAGATAAAGACGCGAAAAAAAGTTACTCAAGTTGCAAATAAGCGTAACCAACTTCTTTTCATTGGGAGCTCTCAAGTGAACGCTAATGATGTCCAAAAATTCATATCTGATCCCGTAAATTTCTTGGGTGATAAGCAAATCGCTTTTCCCGGCAACGACACCACCGATGGCAGCATGCAAGAATTCACAATTCCATCGCCGCGTATGCCGACTGGCCACGCAAACCGATATGAACCCGTACCATTTTTCAGGTACACCCCGGCGGCGGCGGCGAAAGACCTCTACTTTATCACTGAGATCACAGGGAATTATACAGTCGCGGAAAACCCTGGCGGTACCAGTCACTCTATGGTCCGAGGGACCTATTTATCTTGGTCCAGTGGTCGTGGCCTAGTAACGGATTTAGTGCCCAGTGATGCGACATTCTTTATGACCGCCGCTATCGACGGATGCTGTGTGCTGGCTGACGGCGACCCGTCACAGCCATCTGTGTATCACATCAATATGACGCCACCTGAAACCGACGCAGCCTGGCACGGCGCAGGTGACAGGGCCTTCAAAATCCCAATTTGGAAAGACTATTACGAATCGGTCGCCAAGGCACTTCACGCCGCCGGAAAAATAAGCGCGACACCATCGATATGCGACCCCTACTACTACATGCACCTTTGGCAAGCCGGCGGTCCTTCGAGAGTGTTTGGTGTTAAACGAGGCGGTAACTGGACCTTCTACCTCAATGTTCTTAACCAGGAGACAATCAAGGCAGAGACCGTAGAGATATTCCCCAACAGAGACATGAACATCAAGAGAGCCTTATCGGGTCTCACCGGGTAAGTTGAAGTGTGCATGGCCACGAACAATCAAATTGGCTGATGTAAAACCAAACCTGTGGTGCCATTAAGAAGTTCATACAAAGGTGAAATCTCGGTAATAAAAGACGCATACTGCTCTGCATTCGGGTTTGCGCCTACGTGTTCTGCGCAAATTGCGAAGAGATTCCGTACGCCATCAATAGACCGAAGAAATGATTCACGGGCTGGAGTCAGGTCCAAAGCTTGCTCAAGATGAACTGCTCCCAAACTCAACCCTAACTTCCCCGTCTCCTGGATTCGATTGGCCAACGAACCACCGCGCACGGAGAGAAGTTCAGGAACTGCTCCTGGTTTTTTAAGATTCAACGGTTCTGGATGCTCATCTTCTGCTCGCACTGCAAAAAAACTCTGCTTCGAGATAAATCCAGTACACAATTCGGTGAACGCATACTGGCTGATTTTATCCATGCCCTTCACCCGTTCCATCACCACAGGATCTGTAACAAAGAAATCGGGTTTATAGAGAAGCGGCGGCACAAATTCGCTGATGGTCAGCCCAGCAGCCTTAACCAAATTGACACAGCCATTCACACGATACGCTTGGTCACAGGTATGAAGAAACCGGTCGACAATTTCAATATCGTCAAGCTCATGTTTAAACTGCTGCTCGTTGTTTTTAACCAGCCAATTAGAATGGGGTAACGATGGTAACAACCGGCGCGCCACCTTCACTTGTTTGTCCATAGCGTCGTCGCCACAAAGCATGCGTAGCATGTCCTGGGCATGATAGACCCCTATACGACCAAGCTCACCGTAAACCATAACACCCAATGCCCCGCCCGGTGCCATCACCGATGCGAGCGCTTTGCTACCGGCTTCGGGCTCTTCAAGGTGATGCAGAACACCCGAACAATTGATGTAATCGAATAATCCAAGATCCATACTCGCCACATCCAAAAGAGAGCCAGTATGAAAAGTAATGTTGTTTAAACCAACGGCCTTAGCACGGCTATGAGCCGTTTCGCGAGATGCAGTGGAAAGGTCAACGTAAACCACTTCACCTGGAATGCCACGATCTTGCATTTGCTTGGCCAAAGCAGTGGAGGCATCGCCGGTGCCGCCACCCGCAACCAACACCCGAAAAGGCTTGGTCCAATCACGCGCCCCGCCCCACACAAAGTGGTTGAGTACTTCCAACTCCTCAAGGGGGCCAAAGCTATCAAGCTCTTCTTGCTGGTCTGAGCGACGTGCTGGGTAGGGATAGGCTTCGTATTGGCCTTTGACAACATTTTCCATAGACACACCTTAGAACGGAAGTTAGCGGAAAGCCATTTGAGCCCCATCATAAACCCAGTCATTCATTTGGGCGGGGCAAATCCTGAAAGATGACAGGCGCTTAGTCAGACCCTGATTTCCTCCAGAAGGACACATGCCAGGAATCTATACACTCTACATCTTCTTGGACCTCCAAACTACGCAACATTTAAGCCAACCTCGTATGGTGATCAGTCGTTTCCCGCACGGCAGAACAGCTGGACAATTCCTAAACTGAGACATTATTGATAATCGAAAAAAATTATTCTCGTGTTTCGATTTGATAAAAAAATATTCAGCGAAGACAAATGGTCCTATGTGACGCCCCAACGAACCCACCCATAAGCTCCCAAAAAACGTCAATGGGATTCAACTCGATGTCCCTGCTCAAGTCCATGACGCCAGCGCTCGATTCGCACAACCAAGTTATCTTTCGACCCAGACTGCTGTAGATTTGAGTGTCAGATAACGAATTATGTTCCCGTTTAAGTTCACTTCACTGATTTATCACTTTAGAAACTCATGAATTCAAAATCGGAAATATAAAATTCCTCAATACAAAAATGAAAAGGGCTTCTCTAGACGGTCCTTT
>JABJBS010000203.1 GCA_018668695.1 Deltaproteobacteria bacterium | reverse complement strand
GGCAAAGCATAAATGTCATGAGCAGGTTTTCCAAGCAACTCAAGATAAAGTGCCGGTACCATTCGGTCAGAAGCTGTGGCGATAGATAGCGGATAGCGCCCTAAGATGTATTGGCGCGCCCGCTCGATATCGTCATGATCAAGTTTGCCATCAGCCAAACCCGTGAAAAGCTCCCACTCAAGCTTCAAACAATCAACCAGGTCCTCTTGGGCTGGGGCCGTATGCATCACCATCGGAGACGGGGTGCGGCGCTGGCGGCGAAACTCTGTCGCAGCAAAATAGGACCAGCCTCGTACTTCTCGAATCTCGTGGGTGAGCGGAGAGGTGAAAGTGCCGCCAAATGCGGTGCTGCCCAGCCAAAGTGGGTCAACATCTTCATGTTCCCCACTTACGACCATATGCCCTACGCGAAGCTGGACTTGCACGCGGTCTGGCTTATCGATCACCACAATATGAGGCGACTCTCTGGAAGCTACAGGCTCGGCAGAGGTCTGAAGGTATTCTCGAGGGGTACTGGTCGAATAAACAGATTCCACGGCCTGCCGCGCCTCTGCGGGCGTTATATCCCCACTGAAGACCCACAAAAGCCTGCCTTGTTCAAAAACCTTTTGATGCATCGCTTTCACATCATCGAGAGTCAGGTTTAAGAGTTCACCAATCTCTCCCGAAGGCATTCTTGAAAGAGGGTGCTCTCCATAAAGAGCCCGCCGCCAAAAGACGCCGCAAAGACTCCCATCGTCGTCTGGAATGGAAACGATATCATCGATGGTTTCCTCTCGCAG
The DNA here is from genome assembly GCA_018668695.1 of Deltaproteobacteria bacterium. Lineage (NCBI taxonomy): Bacteria > Pseudomonadati > Myxococcota > Myxococcia > Deltaproteobacteria bacterium. Next base: position 5,689 of record JABJBS010000203.1, on the reverse strand, counting down.
AATCTCAAACTCTTCCTCGCTAAGCTCAGGCTCAAGCATCACTTCGCGCATTAAGCCAAGAGTTTCAGCCAGGTTTCTTTTTAAGCTTAAGCCGCGAAACATGGCCAACTCATTGCCGCCCAAAGCGGAAAGAGAAGAACCAAGACCTTCTAGGTGCTGACTAAAAATCTCTCGGGACTTGTCCTGGGTTCCGCGCAGCATCAAATCCATGGTCATGGATAGGGTGCCGGATTTTCCCGTCGGATCAAGTGAGGATCCACCTGGAGCAGCCGCTACCCAGCGCACAACAGGTAAGCTTGCATCTTCGATGGTGATGATGGTGGCGCCGGCGAAATCTTCCCGGCAAATCCCGTTGGTTGTTTCACTCATGCTGCAGACTCCCGTGGCACAGCCGTTACAACCGAGCGTTTTTGAACTTGAAAGATCTCTCGGGCTACATCAACGACAGCATCGTTGGAAACTCTTTCCCAGCGGCCCATGGCTTTAAAACCCAGCGTGAAATCGCCAAAATTGGTTTCAAAGTGGCCCAGGGCCTCTGCGCAACCGTCTGCATCCTTAAGCCCCAAGAGCAAACTAAGCTCGAGCGTGTTACGAGCCTTAGAACACTCTGTCTCTAAAACACCGTCTGCCCCGAGCCGTTGAAGTTCTTCCTGAACCACTTCAACGATTCGCTCAGGGTCGCTGCCAGGACGGCCCTGCACACCAATTTCAAACAACCCTGGGTCGGAAAAGGGCGCAAGGTAACCCGAAACGTCTAACGCGATTTTTTCTTCAATCACGAGCCGCCGATAAAGCCTTGAACTTTCACCAGAAACCAAAATTTCACTGAGAATTTCGCAGGCGGCAAACCCATCGGTAGATTGAGCCGGTGCTTGAAAAGCCATGACCACTTGCGGCGCCGAAACTTCCAAATGAAGGACCTCGTTGCGCGGGGCGGTTTGCTCTGGCTCAGGTAAACGCGATGGCCGCGTCACATCTTGGGACTTCAACGGGCCATAAGCCTTTGCCACCCGAGTTAGGAAGTCTTCACAATCTAAATCACCGGCAACCACAAGCGTTGCGTTGTTGGGTGCGTAGAAGGCTCTGTAAAAGTCTCGGAGTTCGTCAACACTTGTCGCATCAAGGTGCTCCATGTAACCAATCGTCGGCCACCGGTAGGAGTGTTTTTGGAAAACCGTTTTAAATACAGCTTCACTGATGGTTCCACCCACTGAATCGTCGACGACCATGCGTCTTTCGTTTTTAACGACTTCGAGCTCGGAACGAAAAGTTTCTTCATCAACCACCAAATTAACCATTCGATCAGCTTCAAAATCGATGATGGTCTGCAGGTTATCGGCCCGTGCTGCCAGCGTCTGCATATAAAAAGTCCAATCCACCCAGGTGGCTGCATTGGTCTGTGTACCGAGTTTTTCCATCTCACGATCGAAAACGCCGGTGGGATAAGTGGTTGTTCCCTTAAACATCAGGTGCTCAAAAAGGTGAGCTAAGCCCGTTCGGGTAGGGTTCTCGTCGCGGCTGCCCACCCGAAACCAGGTCTGATAAGCAAAAAGTTTAGCGCGTCTGTCGGGCATAAAAATGATCGTTAGCCCATTGTCCAGACGAAATCGGGCGGCACAAAGCTGCGAATTATAGCGATAGTCTTGGTCCAACTGGACCGCAAACCCTGAATTTATTGAGGCTTTTTCTGCACTTAAGCGAAAAGAAGCTGTGTCATCTGATTGCATCATTCCCCATTTGTCCGATTTTTTGACCCTGCACGACAGTGCCCTACAATGTGAGTGACCTGCACACACTAGGCATTTGCTAACGTGATCTAGCAGGTGACGTGGTCTACAAGGTGGTAATATAATATAAAAGAAGTCCTTGTAGGACCGATGGATCGATGTGTCCAGTCTCCTCGTGAGAATGGATTTGTTACCTTAGGGAGCCCCCCTCCGACTTCCCTTCGGTGACTTAGAAACGGCGGGCGCGCACCCGCCGTTTCTTCTGTCGAACTTCTCCCACCTATTTTCTATTTCCTTAAAAAAATTAAGCAACATGATCGATGACGCGCCGTCCGGGATCGACTTTACAAATCTTGTTTCCTGGGGTAGATGCCGCGCGAAATGATGAATGAATCTTTGCTACAATGGATTGGTCGTTACCAGATCGCAGCCGTCTTGGTCCTAAGTCTGGGAAGCCTTCAATTCTCCGAGCAAATTGCCCTCGGTACCCTCGTGGCCGGAATATTGATGACCATGAACATTCAGTCCATGCGTTTTGTTCTTGCCGGAATTTTAAGGGGACCCAGTGGCAACGGATTCTATTTATCGTTAATGGCTTTTAAGTTGGTTTTAATGATGGGCGCAATCGCAGCGTTGATCCTCATTTTTAAAATCAATACGACCGGTTTGATGGTTGGACTTTTCTCCTTCTTTCCCGGCGTGGCCCTCGGCACGATTCATACGCAATTAACCACTGGTTCTAACGAACTGGCAGAAAAAGAGTCTTAAGGAGTCCCGCAATGGACCACGGCATTACCTGGCTAAATTTTCTTCCCGGATACCAGCAGATTGAAGCTTATCTTCAGTCAACAGGTGTTGGTCTCATTTCAGGCCGACCTGTTTTGTTTCAGCACGTTGCTGCAGCGCTACTGGTTGGACTGATTCTACTTTTGGTTGGCAGCCGCGCACGCACCCAGCTCAATTCAGCTGAAGGCGGCGGCGTCGTTCCTGAAGCAGGCATTTCTGTCCGTAACATCATCGAGATGTTTCTAGAAGCTGTTTACGGACAAATGAAGGCCATCATCGGACCTGAAGCAAGTCGTTACTTCCCAGTAATTGCAACACTTGCTCTCTACATCCTGATTTGTAACCTCATGGGTTTGATTCCTGGATTTCTTCCGCCAACGGATAACTGGAACACAACATTTGCCTGTGCCTTCTTCGTTTTCATTTATTACAACTACCACGGCCTACGTGTGAACGGCATTCATCACATTGCCCACATGGCGAACCCTGTAGGCGAGAGCTGGGGCTGGTTCCTTGCACCGCTTATGTTCCCAATTGAAATCGTATCGCACATCGCGCGGCCATTTAGCCTCGGTGTTCGATTGGCAACCAACATGATTGGTGACCACGCTGTACTTGGTGCGTTCATTGGCCTCGTTCCAATTCTTGTTCCGATTCCATTCTTGGCTCTCGGACTTCTTGTTTGCTGCGTGCAGACTATGGTTTTCGTTCTCTTGAGCATCATCTACATCGCGCTTGCGGTTGAAGAAGCGCATCACGACGATCACCACCATGAAGGAGCAGGCGCACACGCCTAAACCAAAACGAATAATTTTTAACGTCGGTCTCTAAATGATCTCAGCGCGCAGTGTGTGGGAGAGAGAGAGTCAGCGGGAGCTTTGAGCATCAGTTAAAGCCGACACTAACCATGGAGTCTATAATGATTAAAAGTGTAGTAAGTTTTCTTCTCGTATTCTTGGCAGCTGGCGTAGCAATGGCAGCTGACGGCGGCGCAGCTTCTGGCAGCCTCGCACCAATCGGCATCGGCTTGGCCATCGGTCTTGCTGTTCTCGGTGGCGCAATGGGCCAAGGTAAAATTGGCGCAGCTGCTCTTGAAGGTATCGCTCGCAACCCAAGCGCATCTGACAAGGTATTCGTACCAATGATTCTCGGCCTCGCGTTCGTAGAATCACTCGTACTTTTCTGCTGGGTACTTTGCTTCTTGCAGCTTGGCTAAGAACTATACCAAGTTCGATAAAGGCGGGTCGGCTCTCATTAAATTGAAGAGCTGGCCCGTTTTTTTTTGACCATAAACCTACTTATGAGTTTTTAATATTCATCAATTCCCACCTTGACTTACTTTTACCTACACCATACTCGAATACCGGGGATATCTAACAAAACATGTATGGGAGGTTAAACATGCCACCGCGTAAAACAACTGATTTTGGTGCGCTTTTCGAATCATTGATTGAAGACTTGAAGATTCAAGTTGCCGCTTCTGTAGACGAGCGTCTCAGTGATTTTGAAAAAAGACTAACACGTATTGAACGACGACTTGATGGTATTGATCCAAACAACGCTACTGAAAAACGACGTGTCGAGCGGCGCTCATGCCTGCTCTGCGAACGACCTGCCGTAGCCCGTGGCCTTTGCTCGGCTCACTACCAGCAGTGGCGTTACCGCCAGCGCAAAGCTCGAATTACCGGTGAAAGTTTTGAATCCGCTTCAAACATTGCTCCAGAAGCCATCGATAGCACGATGATTCTTCCAAGCAATCACGACGAGATCGCCAAAGACAACTAGTCTTTAGCCGCTTGTCCCGCTTAGCTCTTATCGAAATAAGATTTCAAATATCTTCCGGTATGAGAGCTTTCATTCTCCGCAAGCTCTTGCGGTGTTCCAGTCGCCACGATGGTGCCGCCACCTTGGCCACCTTCTGGCCCCAGATCGATGATGTGATCAGCACATCGAATCACATCTAAATTGTGCTCAATAACAATCATCGTATTGCCTGGCTCGACCAGTTTTTGGAGCACTTCTAAAAGTTTGTCCACATCACAAAAATGCAAACCCGTTGTAGGTTCATCCAGAACGTAAAGCGTTTTACCCGTAGGCCGCTTCGATAATTCTCGGCTTAACTTGATTCGCTGTGCTTCTCCGCCGCTGAGTGTCGTTGCACTCTGGCCCAGGTGCATATAGCCCAAGCCCACCGCTTCTAAAGTAAGAAGTCTTCGATGAATGGTCGGGACATTTTGGAAAAAATCGACCGCTTCGCTCACTGTCATCTCCAAAGCATCCGCAACGGATTTTCCTTTAAAGAGAATCTCCAATGTCTCGCGGTTGTAGCGCCGACCCACACAAGTTTCACAGGTCACAAACACATCTGGCAAAAAATGCATTTCAATGCGCCGCACACCATCGCCTTCGCATGCCTCACAACGACCACCTTTCACATTAAACGAGAACCGTCCTGGCTTATAGCCTCGCGCCCTTGATTCGGGTACGCCGGCATAAAGCTCTCGAATCGTGCCGAAAAGCTGTGTGTAGGTTGCTGGGTTGGAGCGTGGGGTTCGGCCAATGGGGCTTTGATCGATGACGATGATTTTATCAAGATGCTCTGCACCCTCAATGCGCCCATAAGGCAAAGGTGCTTGGCTGCCGCCGTGGAGCTGTTTTGAAATCGCTTTTTGCAACGTCCCACTGATCAAACTGCTTTTACCGCTGCCGCTTACACCCGTTACACAAATCAAATGTCCCAGAGGAAAGTGCGCATCCACGCATTGTAAATTGTTCCCAACGGCCTCGTAGATGCTCAAACTTTTTCCGTTGGCTTGGCGCTTGGTTTTCTCGATCCCTATCTTTTTGCGGCCCGACAAATAAGCCGCCGTCTCTGACTTTTTTGACTTTAAAATCGTTTTGATAGGCCCTTGAGCGACGATGTGTCCGCCAAGTAAACCTGCCCCGGGCCCCATATCGATAATATGATCCGCACGCCGAATCGTTTCCTCGTCATGCTCCACAACCAAAACCGTATTGCCAAGGTCTCGCAGGTTTTCGAGCGTCTTGAGCAAGCGGCCATTGTCACGCTGATGGAGCCCAATCGATGGCTCATCTAAAACGTAAATCACCCCGCGAAGGGCGCTGCCGATTTGAGTGGCCAGGCGGATACGCTGTGCTTCTCCCCCAGACAAAGT
>JABJBS010000202.1 GCA_018668695.1 Deltaproteobacteria bacterium | reverse complement strand
TGATAGGATGGGCGACGTTTACTCATAGAAAGGCACTCATGAAGTCCGAAGTTACGAATCATGCCCCTAAACAAAGAACACAAACGATTTTAGTAGCAGGAGCCACTGGGAAAACCGGCGGTCCGCTCGTGGAGCAAGCACTGGCTCAAGGTCACCAGGTGCGTGTGATTGTTCGTTGCCGATCCCGGCTGCCCGCATCTGTTTTGGAGCACCCGAATCTTAAAATGATTGAGGCCAGTATTCTGGAACTCACCGATGCGCAGCTCGCCGATTATGTATTGGGGTGCGATGCGGTGGTGTCGTGCCTGGGCCATGTCATCAGTTTTCGGGGCATTTTCGGAGCACCGCGCAAGTTGTGTACGGAAGCTGTGCAGCGGTTATGCCTTGCCATTGAAGCGAATAAGCCTGTTTCTCCAGTGCGATTCATTTTGATGAATACGGTGGGGGTTGCTAACCCTGAACAAGGCGAGCGGCGCACTTGGCCCGAGAAGGGTGTGCTTACGCTATTACGTTGGTGCATTCCGCCGCACGTTGATAACGAGTTGGCCGCGAATCACTTAGAGAATGAGGTAGGGTCTTCGAATGATTATGTTCAATGGTGCAGTGTTCGGCCCGATTCGCTGATTGATGAAAATGTTTCTACCTATGATGTTGTAGCCTCGCCGGTCACTGGTATTTTTAGCGGACGACCGACGACTCGGGCCAATGTGGCTCACTTTATGTTGGAGTTGGTTGATAGTGATGACCTTTGGGATACCTGGAAGTATAAAATGCCGGTGATTATGAATAGTCTTGGGTCTTAGGGGCTTATTAATGTCAATTTGGGACAATCATGTTTTGCCCCATGACGAACTAGAGCAGCTGGGGCCAGGGCTCTGGCAAGTTACGGGTAGCTTGGACAAGAATCCATTGCCAAGGAATATGCAAATTTGGCGAGCGCCTTCTGGGGGTTTACTTATTCATAGCGCCATTTGTTTGGATGAGGCAGGCATGGCGAAAGTAGATGCTCTTGGACCGGTTCAATGGATTGTTGTTCCGTGTCCTATGCACCGCACTGATGCGTTACCTTATCGTAAGCGTTATCCTGACGCGCAGCTTTTGTGCCCGGTTGCTGCCAAAACCAAAGTGGAAGAAGTCGTTTCGGTGGATGGGGATTGCGAGTCTGTATTGCCCACTCTTGGTATTACGGTGTTGGATCCGAAGGGCATCAAACCGTTTGAGTTGCATCTGCTCTTGCCATTGGAAGATGGAACCAAGGCTTTGATGGTTACAGATACTCTGTTCAACTTGGGACACAATCCGCCCGGCGGTTTTGGCGGCTGGATGCTCAAGCTCATGGGCAGTGTTAAGCCCTTGGGTATGACGCGTATTGGACGCTGGCTTCTGCTTGAGGACCGCGCTTTATGGCGGGAGCATCTTGAGCAATTGGCAGAAACAGAAAATCTTCATCTGCTTTGCATGGCCCACGGAGCGTTCGTACAAGGCGATGTGCGCGCAGCACTTCTAGAGGCGGCTAGGCAATAGCAGGGCTAGATTGCGTTCTTCTCGTGGCTTTTGGAAGCAAGAGCAATTGACAATTCCCAGGTCAACTGGGCAAGTGGCTAGCCATGCTTGTAGTATTTGATTTAGATGGAACGGTTGTTGACTCAACCCGCGTACTTTTGGAATCCCACGCCGCGGCTTGGGCCAGTGTGAACCGTCCATGCCCGCCGGCAGAAACCATTCTCGAACTTATTGGTTTGCCACTGATTGACACCATGCAAAAGCTTGATCCCACGCAAGATGCTGAGCACTTGGCCGAGGTTTATTCAAAAGCCTACGTCGAGGGTGCTCACCACGAAAAGCTTTTCGATGGTATCGACGAGCTTTTAGCCAGGCCGTTTCGGGCGGCAGTCGCGACCGGAAAAAGTCAGCGAGGGGCCGAGCGGGTGGTCAAGCAATTTGGTTTCGAGGGCCGTTTTGAGATTGTTCTCGGCGGTGATTCAGTACCTCGAGCGAAGCCCTTTCCCGATATGCTAGAAGCCATCATGAAAGCCACAGGCACCACAGCCAGTGAACTGGTGATGATTGGCGACACCACCTACGATTTGGAGATGGCCCATGCCGCAGGCGTCAAAGGTATCGGCGTTAGCTGGGGGCACCATGCGACCGACCGGCTGCGTAAGTGGGCTCCAGTTGTTGATACGGTTGGGGAACTGCAACAAATGCTCAATGTTACCTCAAGGTGCCAGAACTGAAAAGAACCTCGATGGGTGAAACGAGAACGCGCTCCTTACTGGCGCGGGTTACCATTGATCTCTATCCAGCATGCTACAAAACCAAGACCTTTTGACTCATTGATGATAACTCTCTTGAAGGTTAAGAGGTTATTGATGGCTAGCCAAGAGATTACGAGTCAGTCCAATGTCTAACGAGAGTGAAACACGGCAGTGGACACGCAAATTACCCACGGCGGTTGTGGCCATTGTGATTGTGGCAACACTCGTTGTGATCAAAACCATCGCCTACTTTCAAAGCGGCTCTATGAGTATCCTCGCGTCTTTAACGGATTCTTTGCTCGATTCTGTAGTTTCCGTGATGGCCTTGGTCACGATTCTATACGCACAACAGCCGGCCGATGAAGATCACCGCTGGGGCCATGGCAAAATGGAGGCAGTGTCGGCACTCGTCCAAGCATCAATCATTTTCGGTGGCGCTGCATTCTTGGTGTTTACGTCCATTAACCGGCTCTTTGAACCTAAGCCCATTATCGACCATCAGTTGGGAATTTTGGTCATGTGCGCCTCGATTGGCTTGTCGCTGATTTTGGTTTTGTGGCAGCGAAGAACACTTAAATATGAAAAATCTTTGACCATTGAGGCGGACAACATCAATTACGGGAGTGATGTCCTAATCAATATCGGAACCGTTTTTGTACTCTTGGCGAGTTACTACGGAGCTCCTCTCTGGCTTGATTCTGTTTTTGCTCTATTAGGGGCCGGCTTTATGGCGTTTATGGCGCGTACTGTCCTTGTGAAGTCTTTGAATATGCTCTTAGACCGCGAATTACCCGACGAAGATCGCAACGCAATCATCCGCAAGATCGAAGCACATGAGGCTGTTTTGGGATGGCACGACCTACGAACCCGGTACCAAGGAGAGTTTTATGACATCTCATTTGATATCGAGGTAGAGCCTGATTTAAGCCTTTTGGACGCTCACAGTATTACGAAAGATTTAGAGTCTCAGCTCTTAAAACTGTATCCAATGTGTGAGGTCATGATCCATGTTGATCCGAAGGGATTCCCCCATGATGCCCGCCACAGAGTGAAGGGCGTCCATATGTAGCCGCGGCCCCTAGGGACGTTTAAACCCATCTCGCGCCGCGTGGCACTCTTCTCGAATAGCACAACCTGGCGTGTGGTCGTTCACAAGTCCCATAGCCTGCATAAAAGCATATGCGGTGGTTGGTCCGAAAAATCGCCAGCCCAGTTTCTTTAAATCGGTGGCGAGTTTTTTAGAGCCTGGAGTCTTGGAAACGAGATCTCCTACGTGCAGAGCCGACTCGGCTGATGGCTGCGGCTCGTAGCGCCAGATGAATGTACCCAATGAGCCATGTACCTCAACCATTTCGCAAGCTCGCTGCGCGTTGTTGATGGTGGCTTCGATTTTTCCGCGGTGACGAATGATTCGAGCATCGCCTAGAAGGCGTTCGACGTCCCTTTGGCCAAGGCGGGCGACCTTTTCAAAATTGAAGTCTAAAAAGACCTCGCGAAAGGCCGGCCTCTTGTTGAGAACCGTTCGCCAAGACAAGCCAGACTGAAAACCTTCGAGACAGATTTTTTCAAAGAGTTTGTGGTCGTCGTCTACAGGAAATCCCCACTCAGTATCGTGGTAATCGAAAAATTCAGGAACTGAACCGGCCCATTTACAGCGCGGTCGCCCGTCTTCACCCATCAACAAGCCATCTGGGAGCGGCCCTTGTTCTGTGCTCTCCATTCATGAACCCTATCAGAACTTGGACTTTCGCCGTATCCCCTTCTGAATGACGCAGCGTTTCTAAAACTCTTTGATCTTAAAGCACGAACTTCAAGCCAAAGACCTTGTCAAAAACCCACTGAAATACCTTCTTATGGCATGGGAAATACCACGCAGCCGACCCTTCTGATTTTCCCCCATCAGCTCTTTGAAGAGCATCCGGGGCTTTGTCTCAAGCCAACGAATGTTGTGCTTATCGAAGACAATTTGTTCTTCGGCGACTTGGAGTATCCAACCCTCTTTCACAAGCAGAAATTATGGCTCCACCGGGCTACGATGAAGCGTTATGAGGCAAGCCTAGTAGATCAAGGTTTTGATGTTGAGTATCTTCAGCACACCCCCAAAAAAGATGGCCTAAAGGCCTACCTCAAGTCTGCGGCTGGAAAAAAAGTTTCCAAACTCGTGGTCGCTGATGTTCATGATTTTGAACTCTCGCGGCGGCTCATTGCCTACAGCCAAGCATCCAAGATTGAATTGGAACAACTCGATTCTCCTATGTTCATCAACTCCGAGCAGGAGAATACCGACTATCGAAAGGGCAAGAAACGCTGGTTTATGGCCGACTTTTATAAGTTTCAACGCAAACGTCTGGATATCCTCATGGAAGAGGGTGAACCCATGGGTGGGCAGTGGAGCTTTGACAAAGAGAACAGAAAAAAAGTTCCCAAAAAAATGCTCGGGGATATTCCAAAATTAGAAAAACCGAGCCACGACGAAATCGATCAAGAAGCACGTAAACATGTCATGCGTGTCTACAAAAAGAACCCTGGTCACATCGAGCATCTGTTGTACCCAACCTCGCATGAATCAGCTCGGGTTTGGTTGGATAAGTTCTTTGCCCAGCGGTTCGAGCTCTTTGGAATCTACGAAGATGCCATGGTGCAGGGGCAAAATTGGCTTTGGCACAGCATCCTTACGCCGTCCATGAATGTCGGTCTGCTCACCCCAGGACAAGTTGTGCAAGCAGCCACGGACTATGCTTTAAAAAATGATGTCCCGCTTAATTCACTCGAGGGGTTCGTGCGACAGATCATTGGATGGCGAGAGTTTATGCGCGCGACGTACAAAGACCTTGGCGTGAGCATGCGAACCACCAACCACTGGAAACACGAAAGAAGCATCCCTCAAAGTTTTTATGATGGGACGACCGGGATTGATCCTATTGATGATGTCATTAAACGGGTCGTCGACACGGGTTACTGCCACCACATCGAGCGATTGATGGTGCTGGGCGGTTTTATGTTTCTCTGTGAGTTTGATCCCGATGAAATTTATCAATGGTTTATGGAAATGTTTGTCGACAGTTACGACTGGGTCATGGTGCCCAATGTCTACGCCATGAGCCAAAACGCCGATGGCGGTCAAATTACCACGAAACCCTATTTTTCGGGTTCGGCCTATATTCGCAAAATGAGTAATCACTCTCAGGGCGAATGGAGCGATGTCTGGGATGGGCTGTATTGGCGTTGGATTTGGAACCACACAGATGAGCTGGCGAAAAATCCGCGCTGGGCAATGATGTGTTCGATGGTGCGCAAGATGGACAAGAAAAAACGCGAAACCCATTTGGCCAATGCGGAGGGGTTTCTGGCTAAGCTTTAAGATTGGCGAAGGTGTACCTCTACCGAGCCTTACTCTAAGCTGCTCATGAACTCCGCTCCCCCCGCAGATAAGCCCGCTCTGACGCTTCACTCAAAACAAAACTCAGGATCCTTGGATACTCACTAGAACTCGACTAGTTTGTTATGTCTCGTGAGCGGATCCGCGATGACACTCAATGAGTCGCGGCATGTTAGTGGAGAAGGTAATGCGTATCAGACCTATGAAAATCCATGGCACGAACAAGGCCCTGACCTTGGGTGCGCTCTTAGCGGTATCCGTTGCCGGTTTGGCTGCATGCAGCGCTGTACTCGACCGCGGTTTACTGGCCCATATGTCAGCAGGCGTCGTATCGAGCGGCGGCGAAGGAGAGTTTAAGCGAGGCGCCGCTTTTCATTTTTGTGGTTGGCCATTCTCTAAAGGAGAGTCAGATCTTCAAGCCATGGTGCCGGGTCTGTCTTGGTATTACAACTGGTCCTCGAAGCCCTTGGAATGCGCCGACGGGCACGGAGTGGGCAAGAGTGAACTCATCACCTCAGGCCAGGTTGAGTTTGTTCCCATGGTGTGGGGCCTCATGGGTGAAGGAGAGAAATGCGCAGAGGGCGGGCCTTGTTTTCGCGTCGACGAAAGAGGCGGCGGCGCTTCCTGCCGAGAGGTGTGCGCCAAGGCGAATTGGTCTTTTAACCCCGGCGGTGCATGCTATGGATGTTACCATGAAGGCATCGGCCGCGAAGCCTTTCTCAAGGATGTCCCCAGCCAATCAAAATACTTACTTGGATACAACGAACCGAACTTTAAAGAGCAGGCCAACCTAAGCCCCCATGTGGCGGCGAAAGGCTGGCGTCATCTAGAATGGGTAGCGGACAAGAACAATCTCGAACTCGTGGGTCCAGCCACAAATTTTTGCGACCCGACTCCCGGTGCCATGCACCCCGGTGCATGCATAGAGGCGGTCGAGGGTAAGCGGATGTTTGGCCTGGCTTGGCTTGAGATGTTTTACGATGCGTGTACTGAAAACGGTGCGGCTACTCGCAAGTGCCGAATTGATTACCAATCTGTTCATGCATACAGCTGCGGCGGCGTTTCGTGGATGATTGAGCTCATGAAGGGCAAAGCGGGGCTTGTGGAGCCCTCTGCGGCGCATTGTCGAAATGGTATTCAGGACGAGGATGAGTTCGGGACCGATTGCGGAGGGAATACTTGCACTGCCTGCAGCGAACACGCCCGCTCGATGTTTCGAAAGCCGGTGTGGCTTACGGAGTTTGCGCCGCCAAAGGATGATTGCGGTATTCAAGATGGGGCGGCGTTGGACAAACGCACGCTTGAGTTTATGGCGCAGGAATTGCCCAAACTCCAACGTGACCCGTATGTCTTTCGTTATGCTTGGTTCATGCCGAAAGTAGACATGTCGAATCTAGATCACACTGATTTATTGGTAGAGGATGAAGCGGGCGTTTTAAATACCCTTGGGGAATTTTACTTTGGGCGCTTTACCAAAGCGAACCTGGTTCAAGATTAAGCCTATTCGCTTCGGCGACTTTCTACCTGATATCATCTGGTGCGTACTTAAGAAGAACTGGGACTACAATATCCTCTTCATCCTCGAGGTGGCGATTGAGGTAAGCTTGCAGGTTTTCAAGACTCTCAAGGAGACAAGCGGCCTGTTTTTCGAACTCTTCTTTTTGGGCGCTTTCGTAGAGTAGGCTGTGGGTATGTTGTGAGAACTTACCCAGTAAATGGTCAACCATGAGATGGTCGGATTCTAATATTGCAAACCCTTTACGTGCACGGTCGTCGAGATTTTTGAGAAGAGGGAAAAAGTGCTGGTCCTCAATCTGATGATGACCTTTCAAGCCATTTATAAGAAATCCAGCCTCTTGGTGCATGCTGTGGGCAAATCCCGCCGGGTCGTCCATGGTCTCGAGCATGGTTTTGGTTTCGCCTTGAAGCCGAAGCATTTTTTTTCGGAACCCGTTGTGACGACTTAACCAAAATCGAATCAGCCCGGTGTAATGTGGATGGGTCGTCCAACTCTCGCGAGGCAATTCCTGGGTCAGGAGCTGGCAGCTTGGTGGCCAGGGTTTTCGGTCCATTGGTGGAGATGATGGCATGGCTGAATGGACTCACTCTTTTCTTGGAATCAAGCGGTAGCGATTTATAGCATAACCCTATTACCCGCGTGATGTCTCAAGAGAAGCGCCTGGGTGAGGTGTTTTTAACTTAGCTTCGCGTTATAGATTAACCCATGAATGAGAATTTTCGGTTACCCCGGTGGGTGGTTTTGTGGATGGGTATCAGCACCTTGGTGGTGATTTGGGATGCCCTGTTTATTTTGTTTCGCCCAGCCTCTTTTCCTGGGGGTGACATCGGTTTTCTCTGGGACTTTGCCTATTCCATTTACATGGAAGTAGACCGGGCCTATGCCGATCAGGGTAATACCTACATTCATGCACTGGCAACGATGAGTCTGCTAGAGGCTTGCCTCGTTTACTGGGGGCTCTACGCTCACAAGCAGGAGAGCAACCGGGCAGCTCATCTTTTGATTTTGGTGGCTGCGAGTCTAACGGGTGCCAAGACCATGCTCTTTGTTTTGGTAGAAGCGTGGTCGGGTTGGCATTCTATCGGGCACAATGAACTGATGCCTCTTCTTTTTGTGTGGATTATACCCAACGGCCTATGGATTGTGGTTCCTGGAGCAGTCATATTCGACACGAGTAAAAGACTCATAAAACATCTCAAGACGTAAGGAGAGTACGATGAATATTCGTTTAAGTTATTTTAATTTCCCTTTTTGGCGGGTTGAAACAAGCAGACTGGCCTTGCACATTGGCGGTGTTGAATTTGAAGACGTGCGAGTTGGCCGAGAAGAATTTATCGAAAAGAAAGCCGCTGGCGTGTTTCCGTATGGGCAACTTCCTGTTTTGGAAGTTGATGGAAAGATGTTTGCTCAATCTGTTGCCATCGCAAAATTTTGCGGGAAGCTCTCTGGGCTTTACCCAAAGAACGATGATCTCGCCGCTTTACGAGTCGATGAGTTCTTGGATGCAGCAGCGCAAATGACGAGTTTGGTAAATCCCTCCATGCGCGAGAAGGATCCAGAGAAACGAGCGGCGCTGCGTGAAGAACTCGGTAAAGAAACATTCCCGCGTTGGCTTGGTTTACTCGAGAAGAGAATGGGCGAGGGAGACTACCTCGTGGGCGATTCGCTCACGGTTGCAGATCTTGCGATTTGGCGATTGCTTGGCTGGTTATGCGGCGGGGTTCTAGATGGTATTCCAAGCGACTTACTCACTTCGCATAGCCGCTTGGAAGCGCATTTTAAATTCATCGATGGTCGCGAAGACATCCGCGCCTGGATGGAAAAGCATTACGGCTGACCCATACCCCCGGGTACGCAATAACCACCATCGGTATTGCAAGTAAGATTCCCTGGGCAGTCGTCATCGGTTTCGCAATTTGCGATACATCGTGTGTCGCCGCTGGGGACTTCTATGCAACTGCATCCCAGTGCTGCTTGAGGGCAAGCATCAACGCAGTCAGCATCTGACTCACATAAAGGTGCGCCTCCGCCTTGGCCACCGCCGCCTTGGCCTCCACCACCTTGACCACCATCACCACCACTACCACCTTCAGTGCCAGAAAAGCATCCCAGAATGTAGGGAAAGGTTGCGGTTGCATGGTAGCGGTAGTCGCCGTCTGGTCCCACCCGGCCGTTACACTCATCAAGATAAGTCGTGTCATCGGGCCGCGCCTCAAATTCGTGGTTGTCCCAGGCGTAGGTGGTGGGATCACCGATTTGATTCCAGCCACTTTTAAATTCAACCACTTCGGTGCAGTCTGCATCGGTGCAACCCAAAGGACCGTAAATGGGGAATCCATCGAGAGCCCATCCGATGACCGGGGAAGGCACGCTGGTATCGGGTTCATTATCAACGCCCAAATCAGACAGACATTGAACGAGCATGGCATGGTAGTGGTAAACGCCCCCACCGGCCGTGTGTCCCAGGCAAAAGTCTAGGATGTCATTGTACACCGGGTCGCCATAGGGGTCGGGCTGAGCTGCCTCGTTGGGCCCATAAAGTGGGATACCGTTGACCGCTACACCAATGGGGCCAAGCAGCGCGATTTCGGATGTTGTATCAGCAATCTCGGGATTACGCGGAATTTGAAACGCGTAGTTCTGAGATGTCAGCGCGTTGGGTGTGATCTGTACAAAGGTGTAATTGGGGATTCCGTTTGAAACCACGGTCATGACGGTTTCGGTGCAAGTAGCCGACACTTGTGGGTCA
>JABJBS010000201.1 GCA_018668695.1 Deltaproteobacteria bacterium | reverse complement strand
CGAAGAAAAAAGTGACCAAGAAGAAGGCCACCAAGAAAAAGGTCACTAAGAAAAAGGTGACCAAGAAGAAGGTCACTAAGAAGAAAGTAACCAAGAAAAAGGCCACTAAGAAGAAAGCGTCCGAAGATTAGTTCACTTACTCGTTGTAGCCCTCTTTAGGGCTTTAGGCGCTTAAAAACCATCACTGTGTACTTAAACCAGTCCAACGTCGCTCGGTCCCGAAAAGATTGACCAACGTCAACGAGTTCTTCATACCCCATCGCTTGCAGTCGGCAGCTAACATATTCGCTGTCTCTGCAGTTCACATGCCCAAGTCCAGTCTGACCAGGAATCGCCCAGCTTAAAATGATGCCTTCACGGTTCATGCTGTGGAGGTTCTCAAGGTAGATGCGTTCATATTTGGCCGGAATATGTTCGGCCACCTCTAGAGATAAGCTCCAATCGTAAACCCTTGAAAGTTCCAGAGGGCGGGCAAGGTCGGCTTGGCCACAGAGGCCACCGGAGAGTTCTGGTGTATTGGGATTCCCGTCGACTCCGTCGCAGTCAAAACCAGCCTCTTGCAATCGCCTTACATAATTGCCCGTACCACAACCGAGATCGATGACCGATTGACCCATAGGGATAAACTCTACGATGGCATTCGCAAGATTTGAGTCGAACATATGCTCTTCTTGAAAGTTCGTTCCTACCCAATAGCCATGACTTGAAAGTGTGTATTCTTCAGGCATCATTTACTCGCTCTTTGGCGGTACCGCCGCTCGAGCTTTAAAACACGTTTAATGTAGTGCCGGGTTTCGGAGGGCACCTTGCCCAAACGTTTACGCTTTGAGACACGTCCCATCCCCCAGTTGTATGCTGCTGCAATTTTTTCTTTATTACCTCGGTACCTTTTCCAAAGAATTTTTAAGTACCGCACGCCTCCGCGAATATTATCTTTTGGGTCAAATGGATCTGTAACGCCCATATCTCGTGCGGTGCCCGGCATCAGTTGCATGACGCCCATCGCTCCCGTGCTGCTAATACGGTACGGCATCAAATTGGACTCGGCCTCAGCTACTGCAGCTACAAGTGAGTAGGGAATTTTATTAATATGTGCGTAATGTCTCAAAAGCTCTCGGATAGATTTGTCTTTATTTAGGAATGGGTACTGGATAGCGTGACCCGCGAGCTTTCCGAGGGCGCTTACCTTATTTTGAAAATGAAACGGTGAGAGTAGATGCGGATAGCCGCCGCCGAAAGTTCGCACGGATTGGTTGACGCCCACCATCGCACCAAGGGCAATAAGACAGCATAAGAAAACCCATTTACGTAATCCACCAAGCATAACGCTTTGTAGAACGATTGAGTGAGCACTACGAATTCCTTGCAGCATTGGAATTGAATCATTTGGTCATTTTTTCCGCTGGATTTTTGCGTACTGCTCCATGAGAGGCTAGAAAATCGACTTTGCTGGATCTTTTCCGGTGGATGCGATCGTTAAGGCTCTCACCCTAAGCACTTATGTAAGTAATTGGGGATGTTTGTGGGCTGGTGTCGCTAAAATTGTCATTGATTACAAAGCCTTAACGCCCACTGGGCCAGCGGGTGCCTGGTAGTACCTTCAGGCCATACTCATCGCTCTCTGTTTCAAGCCGATTGCTAGAGAGTACTTTCATTAATGGCCAGATCTACCTGATTTTATTAGTTTTTGAAAAAAAACCAAAGTTCATAACGCGTCTGAGCAAAGTGATCTGGGCCTGCGTAAACCCTTACGAAACCGTGAACCTGCTTGACCTTTCTACGTTTTTTTAATTTAGATCAAAGTGGGAGATAGTGGATCATAGTGGATCTTCGTGGATCTAAGTGGAACTCGTAACCAAAACAAACCAAGCGGTCATTTCATGTTTCTAGGACAACACCAGCACACCATCGACGCCAAAGGCAGGATGAGTCTGCCGGTGCGTTTTCGTGAGCAGCTCGCGCCCGTGTCGAGCGGTGAGTCCGGAGAAGTGAATTTCATTTTGACCACGGGAATCGATCGATGTTTGGTTCTCTACCCAGTGAAGCAATGGCAAGAGTTTGAAGAAAAGCTGGCAGGCCTGTCCCAGTTTGACCCGGCGGTGGTTGCGATTAGACGAATCTACCTTGCTGGAGCAGCCGAGGTGACGCTTGATAAGAATGGCCGCCTCCTCGTACCACCGATGCTTCGAGAGTGGGCCGGTTTGTGCCGGGATGTTGTTTGGGCAGGCACGGGTTCTACCGTTGAACTCTGGGACAAGGAGCAGTGGAACCAAAAGGCTGATGATTCGAGGTCTGACCCTCAGGCTGTGTCAGCGGCACTTGCGGGATTGGGCTTATGATGGATTCAGAGCCGCCCAAGCAAGACTTTGAGCACGAGCCCGTATTGCTACGGCAAGTGGTCGAGAGCATTGCTGCCGAAAATCCCAAGCTCATTATGGATTGCACTCTTGGCGGCGCAGGTCACTCCGCAGCGCTTTTAGAAGCTATTCCACAAGCTCATTTAATCGGCTTAGATAGAGACCAAACAGCCATCAGCGTCGCCAAGAAACGACTGTCTCAATTTGGCGATAGGGTAACCATCGTTCACTCTTCATTCGAGAATGCACCACAAGTGTTAGCAGATCTGGGCATTGATGGCGTCGATGCTTTACTGGCAGACCTTGGCGTTTCATCTCACCAAATAGATACAGCAGACCGAGGTTTCTCCTTTCGAATGGATGGGCCCTTGGATATGCGCATGGACACTTCGGTGGGCCAATCTGCGGCAGAGATTCTAGAAGAGATTCCCGAGAAAGAACTGGCTAGAATCATTAAGGTTTACGGTGAGGAACGCTATTCCGGCCGCGTAGCCCGGGTGATCAAGGAGGCTAACCTCACGACCACGGCTGAACTCGCCGATGTGATTCGCAGTGTGGTGCGAAAAGGTAAAGACAAGCTGGATCCGGCAACCCGAACTTTTCAGGCAATCAGAATGCTGGTCAATGGTGAGTTGGACCAACTGGAAAATCTGCTTAACGCGATTCCAAACTTACTTAACGATGATGGAGTCGCGGCCTTAATAAGTTTTCACAGCTTGGAAGATAGAGCTGTGAAGCACGCATTTCGCAAGGCTGCAAAAGGTGAAGAAACACCGCCTGAAATTCCGGTCTATGTTCAGTACGTGGCACCGACGATGGAAGTCGTAACCCGGAAGCCACTGGTTGCTGATGACGATGAAATTAGGAGCAACCCGCGCAGCCGAAGCGCGAAGCTGCGTGTCGCTCGTCGCCTTGCTCGAGGGGATAACTGAAATGTCGATTGTGGGACGATTTCTTTGTGCGGTCGCAATTGTGTGCCCTTTGATAGCCGGACTCTTCATTGTTCATGTGCACCAAGATGGTGTTCAGCTTGGTTACAAGTTGATGAAGGAAGAAAAGCGACACCGCGAGCTCGTTATGACTTTGAAGAAATTAGAAGTCGAGTTGGCCGCGGAGTGCGCACCCGAGCGCCTTAAAGAGCTTGCTGCTCGGCTGGGGCTGAACCAGCCAGAGAATTCACAAGTTGTTGGTGCGGTCTACCCGAGCGGGGGACCGAATGTCGAGTAGTCATCAAATAGCAGTTGGCCGTCTCAAGTTTGTCTTTGGGCTATTCATTGCTCTGAGTCTCTGCATTGTAGCGCGTTTTGTACAGCTCCAAGTCGTTCAGCACGAACATTTAAAAGGGATGGCTGACCGTCAGCATCTGCGCAGTGTTCATATCGCAGCCAAACGTGGAAATATTTACGACCGCAATGGGCAGAATCTTGCCATTTCAGTTGATGTTCCTTCCATCGCTGCTGACCCTTCTTTAATTCAAGATCCACGCCCGGTCGCCAAAGCTCTCTCCAAAACTCTCGGCTTAGATTACGAAGCGCTTTATAAACGCCTGAGTTCTGATACCCGTTTTGCCTGGATGCAGCGCCGAGTCCAGCCAGAGATCGCAGAGAAAGTTCGCAGCCTTAAATTACCAGGAATTTTTGTTCGCCAAGAGGCCAAGCGCTTCTACCCAAATAAGAACGTAGCCTCTCAGATTCTTGGATTTACAGATATTGATGGCCGAGGCCTTGAAGGGGTTGAGCGCGCACTTGAGGGCAAGCTTAAGGGCCAGCTGCAAATTATTAAGACGGCACGAGACGCCAGAGGGCGTCCGGTTTTGGCCGGCGGTTTGGATCCAGAAGGCCGAGCGCGGGGCAATGATATTCGGTTAACGTTGGACTTGAATATTCAGCACGTGGCTGAAGTCGCTTTGATGAAGATGATTGAAGAAACCAATGCAAAATCGGCCTCGGCGGTTGTGCTTGATGTTGAGACTTCTGAAATCTTAGCCATGGCAACAGTTCCAAGCTTCAACCCAAATAAGATTACAGGCTCCAAGACTGGTGACCGCCGTAACCGCGCCTTGGTCGACCTTTTCGAGCCTGGTTCAACGATGAAACCCTTTGTGGTTGCGGCTGCCTTGGACGAGGGTTCATACAAAGCCGATGACCAGCTCTTTTGTGAAGATGGTAAAATGCGAGTGGGCGGACATACTATTCGCGACTATAAGCCATACGGTTGGATGACGCTTACTCAGATCATTCAGAAGTCATCGAATATTTGCTCCGCGAAAATCGGTCAAACCTTAGGTAACGAAAAACTCTACTCGACTTTAATCAACTTAGGTTTTGGTACACGGACAGGAATTGATTTTCCGGGTGAAACTCTAGGTATGCTTGCAGCACCTTCTCGGTGGTCTGCATCTTCAAGCGCAACGATTTCCTTCGGACACGGAATGGCTTCCAATTTACTTCAGCTCGCGGGAGCTTACCGCGTATTGGCAGCCGAAGGCGTCTACAAAACTCCAACCCTCATTCATAGCATCGAAGGCCCCGATGGCATCGAAGAATCAGACCAGCCGCGGCAGGAAAAACGTATCTTCGATGCGGAGGCGGTAGCACATACTGTGAGAATGATGGAGGCAGTGGTGGGCGAGGGCGGTACAGGCCGGTTGGCTGCCGTGCCGGGTTATCGCGTAGCAGGCAAAACGGGTACCGCTCAAAAGATTGATCCCATTTCAGGGGGTTACAGTGACGAACTCTTTAGAGCGGTCTTTGGAGGATTTCTTCCTTCACGTGATCCACGGGTTGTTATTGCGGTGGTAGTAGATGAGCCAATCGGCAAACATACCGGCGGGGCCGTTGCAGGTCCTGTGTTCAGTGAAATCGGTTCAGCTGCGATGTTGCATTTAAAAGTTCTACCGACTTTAGAGCAAGAGGCACGGCCTACATCGAATGTGGCTGCAGCTATCGCGCGAATTAATCAGCTTCCATCTATTTCAACGAATCCAGAGCCAGCTGAAGATAATCTGGATAAGCCAAGCTCTGGAACCATTCCATCGTTCTTAGGTTTAAGCGCTCGTCAATCTTTAGCGCGTTATCAAGAGCTGGGAATAGACAGCCATATTGAATTGGTTGGATCTGGAGCGGTTGTGAAGCAAGAGCCACGAGCTGGAACACGTTTTGGGGACGTAGATAAATTACGACTTGTATTGGGACAACGGTAGCGAAGAGGTGAAAGTGAGTTCTCTATTCATAGATCAGGATATTAAGCAGGAGGGCCCCGACGTGGAGGTTCTTGGATTGGCTTATGATTCCAGAGCTGTGAAAAATGGATTCTTGTTTGCAGCACTTAAGGGTTCGCAGGGAGATGGCAAGGCGCATGTAAACGATGCGGTTGCACGTGGCGCGGTTGCTGTTCTCAGCGCTGATCCCATTGCTCAACCAGGTGTTACGAACATTCTCGCTAAGCATCCCCGTAAAGCCCTGGCGCTTGCGGCCAATAATTTTTACGCTCGCCCTGATCAAAAACTTAAAATGATAGGGATTACCGGGACGAACGGTAAGACCACCGTCGCCCATTTGGTTGAAGGAATTCTTGAGGCAGCTGGTCTGGCTCCTGGCGTCATCGGAACTCTCGGCGCACGTTATCTAAACAAGACCATCGAAACCGGACTTACCACGCCGCAATCTGTTGACCTGTCCTCCATGCTTTCACAGATGACTACGGAGGGTGTCGCCAGCGTGGTTATGGAAGTGAGTTCTCATGCCTTGGAGCAAGATCGAGTCGGCGGTGTCCAGTATGACGTTGGTGTTTTCACAAACTTAACTCAAGACCATTTAGATTATCACGGCTCTATGAATGCATACTTCGATGCTAAGTCTATCTTGATTAACGAGCGTTTGAAGCAAAACGGAGCGGCAGTGTTGAACCTCGATGACCCGACCATAGCCGGGCTAAACGTCGAGGGCGTTTGGGGCTTTAGTGTCAAAGGTCATCCACAAGCTCGAATCGTTGCTGAGCAAATTGAGATGGGCCGCGACGACACCCGAGTTCAAGTATCTATCGATGGGCACAGCCTAAACATTCATAGCCGCATGGTTGGTGGCTTCAACGTTGAAAATATTCTTGCAGCCGCAGGTGTTGGCGCAGCTCTCGGTTTTAGCCACGATGTGATCCGCCAAGGTATTGAAAGTGTGGACGCGGTGCCCGGCCGGCTTGAGAGAGTGAATCAAGTTGGTGAACCGTTGGTGGTTGTAGATTACGCCCATACACCAGACGCTTTGGAAAAGGCTCTTACAGCTGTTCGAGAAATTACGAATGGAAATGTTTTTTGCGTCTTTGGTTGCGGTGGTGACCGAGACACTGAAAAGCGCGAGCCCATGGGACAAGCAGTGGGCCTTGGTGCAGACAGTGCAGTTGTAACCAATGACAATCCTCGCGGTGAATCACCGGAAGCGATTGCCGAAATGATAAGACCGGGCTTGGTGACCAGTGGGATGGCCTCGGGGCATTTAGGAAACCTAAAAGAATACGAAATAGAATTGGACCGTTCCCTTGCGATTGGAAAAGCCGTGCGCGCGGCTGGACCCAACGATGCAGTATTGATCGCAGGCAAAGGACACGAGGACTATCAAATAACTGGAGATGAGAAACGATATTTTGACGACCGAGAAGAAGCACGAAGTGCCTTAAAAGCACGGGAATAAACTTTTTCTTTAAGCGGTTACATAAGGGAGGGGGGCTCCTATTATGAGTAAGCCATGGTATATAGCGCCTGAGCATTTTCGTATTCAGGCGAGTATCAAAACGAAACAAGAGAAATTTAGAACCCGTAACCTCGTAGCGCCTCAAGGGCTGCTCGATAAAAAGTACGTAAGAGAGATGTCTCGTACAGAGACTGATAAAAAGAAGAGTGAAGTAAGTAATTAACTCTGTTATTGACTGTTGCGAAACGATACATTGACTATGCAAGAAACAATCGAAACAAATCAATGGCTGCTTGATGAGCTTGCGCGAGCGACTCAAGCAGAACTTCGTGGAGGGGGGCTCCCAGCCCACATTGAATCGGTAGGGACCGACACCCGGTCCCTACCACCACGAAGTTTGTTTGTTGCCCTTCGGGGCGAAAATTTCGATGGTCACGAATTTCTCCAAAAAGCTCTCGATTCCAACTGCCTCGCTTTGATGGTTGATAAGCAAGGTGCAGATGCTGTGCACAGTTTAGAGGGTTCTCCCGTTCCGGCTTTGGTCGTTGATGACACACTCTTTGGTTACGGGGAGCTTGCTGCTTTCCACCGACGACAAATGGCTCGTCCTGTTGCGGCGGTTACCGGCTCCAATGGTAAGACAACGACGAAAGAGCTGATGGCGGCGGCATTAAATTCTCGAGGGCCCGTTCACAAAACTGCCGGTAACTTCAACAATCTCATTGGCGTTCCAAAAACAATTCTCGACTGGAAGAATGATGCCTGGGCCGCAGTGGTCGAAATGGGCATGAACATTCCGGGTGAGATAGAGCGGTTAACTCAGATAGCAGCGCCTGATGTGGCAGTGATCACAAATGTAGCGGGCGCACATCTTGAGGGACTCGGAAGCATCGAAGGCGTGGCGCGCGCCAAAGGTGAGCTTTTTGCAAACTTACCTCCCAACGCTGTGGGCGTGGTGAATTTAGATGACCCGATGATTTGCTCTGTTTGCCTGCCTTTACTGGGAACTCGCCCTCGCCTTACTTTCGGAAAAGGCCGATCTGCAGATGTGAGAATTCTAGAATACATCAGTACGAAAACAGGCTGTATTGTACGGTTGAGTATTCAGGGCCATGGTTTTGATTTCCCGGTTCCACTCTTTGGCGTTCATCAGGCTTCCAATATTGCAGCGGCGGTTTCAGTTGCCCTTGCCCTTGGCTCCCGGCCAGCGTCTATCCAGGCCGGCCTCTCGGGAGTAGCGGTTCCTGGTGGTCGGTGCCGAGTGTTTATGCAGTCTGGCCGAAATATGATCGATGATTCCTACAATGCAAACCCAGCATCGATGTCTGCGGCTTTCAAGACCATGGAAGTTCTCGCGGGAAGTAACCGCCGATTGGCGGCTCTAGGCTCCATGTTTGAGCTTGGTGATGAAGCAGCGGTCTTGCATTTTCAAGTTGGCGAAAATGCGGCGAAATCAGGAATTGATGAAGTATTTGCTTTAGGGCCTTGGGCAAAAGATTTAGCTGCCGGTGCTCAAGAAGCCGGTGCTCGTGGATATGCATTCGAAGAAATGAATGACCTCACTGGTCACCTCACTCAATCGCTGAAAGATGGCGAGTGGTTGCTGGTTAAAGGTTCGCGAGGAATGCGAATGGAACGCGTTTTTGATGCGTTAGATACGGAAATGACTAACTGATGTTATATCATCTATTCACAGCATGGGCCGATGTCATTGGGCCTTTTCGAGTTTTTCGATACCCTTCGTTTAGAATCCCTGCGGCTGCGCTCACGGCTCTGGTCTTGATGCTTTGGTTATTTCCGCGCTTCATTGAATTTTTGAGATCGCAGCAACACGGCGTCAGCAATGTTCGAGAGGACACGCCGGAACAGCACCAGGTTAAACGAGGCACTCCTACGATGGGTGGTGTTTTTATTTTAATCACCTTGATGGTCAGCACTTTACTCTGGGCTGATTTGAGTAACATTTTTGTTTGGGCTGTTTTATTGGTCACTGCTGGCTTTGGAGCCATCGGGTTCATCGATGATTATCGCAAGGTAAAAAAGAAAGACTCCAAGGGTCTACCGGGGCGCAAGAAACTTCTCTATCAAGTTTTTGTATTAGGTGGACTGACAGCTTTTTTAATGGCTGCGCGTGCGGGGTATTTTGGAACACCCATCGAACTTGATACCACGGTTTCACTTCCTTTTGTTTCGGTAAAACTATTTAACCCTGATATTGGCTGGCTTTATGTCCCATTCGCATTCTTGGTCGTCATGGGTACCTCCCACGCGGTGAACCTCACCGATGGATTGGATGGACTGGCCATCGGTCCAACAGTCGTGAGCGCATCAACCTTCATGATCTTGGCCTATATTGCAGGTTTGGTTTTGGGTGTGAATGCCGGCGGAACCTACGTTGAGTTCAACGCAGCTGATTATCTCAACTTGGTTCATATCGAAGGTATGGGTGAGCTGGCGATTTTGTGCGCGGCCATTGCCGGAGCAGGCATCGGTTTTCTGTGGTTCAACACATTTCCAGCCTCGGTATTCATGGGTGATGTTGGTTCATTGGCCCTTGGAGGGGCACTCGGAGCCATCGCGGTTTTAACGAAGAATGAATTCTTAAGTGCGATTATCCACGGTGTATTTTTGGTGGAAGTGTTGAGTGTCATCACTCAGGTGGCCAGCTTTAAGCTTACCGGAAAACGCGTTTTTCGAATGGCGCCAATTCATCACCACTTTGAACTCAAAGGCTGGGCAGAACCGAAAATCATTGTTCGCTTTTGGATTGCTTCAATTATCCTTGCCTTGGTTGGATTGGTAACACTGAAACTACGATGAGTTTATGGAAGCCCTCCAATAGCGAGCTTGCAAAGCTCGACGAGATACTCGGCTCATTGCCTGGTAGGCGCATCGGTCTACTGGGGCTTGGTGTCGCCGGGAGGGCCATGGCTCATTACCTCGTCAAGCAGGGCGCAAATGTTGTAGCCGCGGACCTGAGAACAGAGCTTGGGCAGGATGAAAATCTCAGTCCAAATCTGACGCTTCGTTTGGGCTCAATGTCTGAAAGCACGTTTGACGATGTGGAGGCTTTGGTTATTTCACCAGGAGCGCATCCAGAGCAACCAGCGGTCCAAGCGGTTCGAGCATCTGGACGACCAGTTTTCGGCGAACTTGAGTTGGTAGGTAACTTGGGAGCGAAGGTTGTTGCCATTACTGGGACCAATGGAAAAAGCACCACCACGGCATTGATCGGTCGTCTGATCGAGGGCTTGGGTTACAGCGTTTTTGTGGGCGGTAACCTCGGTGATCCATTAAGCCGGTTTGCCGCCAGTGGAGAGTCGGTTGATGTGTTGGTCCTTGAGTTGTCGAGTTTCCAACTTGAAACGGCGTACCGTTACCGGCCTGATGTATCCGTTGTCCTCAATGTGACGCCAGACCATGGCGAGCGATATGACGATTTAGAAGACTATGCATTAACGAAAGCCAATATCTTGGCCAGTCAAACAGATGAGCAGGTCGCCGTTTTAAGTGCAGATGATACTCGGGTCGAAAAGATGGCTCAAAATACAGCTGCTCAAGTTCGTTGGTTTTCAACCGGCGCAGATTTGAGCAATCGAGATGGCCTCTACTTAAACAACGATACCGCCCAAGGCAGTGGTAAACTTAGCTCAGAACTGAATCTCAACCTTGAGCACGAAAAACTCTTTGGCAGGCATAACCGAGAAAATGCTTTGGCTGCGTTCCTCGCGGTAGATGGCTTGGGTCTCGCCGACCACAATTGGTCCGGCATCCTTAAGGGTTATCGGGGTTTTGGTGGCCTTGAGCACCGGCTTGAGTGGGTTCGCGAAGTAGATGGAGTGCGCTTTATCAATGACTCCAAGGCGACCAACGATGAAGCTGCGGCGGTTGCGTTAAGAGCCTTGCCGGCTCCGGTCGTGTTACTGGCCGGCGGTCGCAGCAAGGGCGGCGGGTATGAAGCCCTGGTTCAGGCGAGCAAAGACAAAGTGACTCAGGTGATAGCTTTTGGTGAAGCCGGCGATGAGATTTACGAACGATTTTCCAAAGAGCCGTTAGATACGAGGCAATGCACAACGATGCTAGAAGCAGTTGCGGGATCCTTGACCGGTTGTACAGAGGGAACAACCGTGGTGCTTGCGCCAGCTTGTTCTAGTTTTGATGAATTTCCCAATTACACCGTGCGAGGACAGGTTTTTAAACAAGCTGTTCTTGCTCTGGGCGAAGGGGCAGCGCGATGAGTCAGCAGTTGAAGTTGAAAGAAGCACCCAAGATCGATCTTTGGTTATGCGGCTCCGTGATTGCTCTCTTAACACTGGGCTTGGTCATGGTTTACTCCAGCAGCTCCGCCCATGCAGCAAAATCTTTCGGAGATCCCGAGTTCTTTATCCGTCGCCAGTTGATGTGGTGCACGTTGGGACTGGGGGGTATTGCTCTTGTGCTGCGCGTTCCCACTCATATTTTCTCGCGCCGAGCGGGTTGGTTCGCACTTTTTGCGGTTGTACTTTGTGCAATCGTTTTGATTCCCGGAATAGGCGTCAAAGTTGGCGGTGCCCGCCGCTGGCTTGATTTGGGTTTAGCTAGATTTCAGCCATCTGAGTTTGCGAAGGTAGCATTGGTTATTTTATTCGCAGTCGTTTGCTCTCGCCGAGCAGCCCGCGGTGACACAGATACAAAAAGCTTAATCGTTCCTTTTCTTTTCGCTCAGATTCCCATCGCCTTGATTTATTTTGAACCCGATTTGGGCACCGCTTTTGTAATAGAAATGGTTCTTTTGACTATGTTGCTGGTGGCGGGCTTAAAAATACGGGTCGTGGCCATGGTGACCTTGGCCATTGCTCCCATTGTTTACCATCTGATTATGGGAACACACTACCGGCTACGCCGGGTGATGGGATTTATCGATCCTTGGGCTCATCGATCAGACGAAGGCTACCAATTAACAGAGGCATTGATTTCGATTGGCTCTGGAGGACTGACCGGTTTAGGACTTGGTCAGGGTAAGAAACAGCTCTTTTTCTTACCAGAAGCACATACCGACTTTATTTTCGCAATTTTAGCCGAAGAATTGGGCCTTATTGGTGTGGTTTTCTTTGTCACAGCCTTTTCAATTCTGGTATTCCGCTCCGTTCGAATTGCTATGAAGGCACCAGATCTGTTCCGGGTTTTCCTGGCAACGGGTATTACGGCGATGCTGGCAATCCCGATGTTGTTTAATTTGGCAGTGGTGACTGGGTTGGTTCCTACAAAGGGTCTCCCGTTACCATTTATGAGTTCAGGTGGTTCCAATATGTTGATGGCGCTTGTTTGTGTGGGAGTTCTTTTAAGAATTCACCTGGAAACTCAAGATGGCCACGACATCGGTGGAGAACACGCGTGATGGATGTGTTGATTGCCGGCGGCGGTACCGGTGGCCACCTATTTCCTGGAATCGCGCTGGCCCAAGAGGTTCGGCGACGAGACCCCAATGCGCGCATTGTATTTGTAGGTTCTCCCCGGGGCATCGAAAAACATGCAGTCCCCAAAGCTGGGTTTGATCTGCGGCTGATTCCCGTGAGTGGTTTACGAAGCAAAGGTTTGAAAGAAAGACTTTTAGGTCTCATGCGATTGCCGGTGGCGATGGTGCAGGCGTTTTGGGTCGTCGCTCGGTTTCGGCCAGATGTTGCGGTTTCTTGTGGCGGCTATGCCGCAGGTCCTGCAGTTTTGGCGGCCCGGATACTCGGTGTGCCGTGTATTGTGATGGAGCAAAATGCCGTTCCAGGTGTTACGAATCGAATATTGGGTAAAGTTGCCCACCGAGTTATCTCCGCGCTTCCGGTAAAAGGTTTCTCTCCGGAGAAGGTTCGGGTCTTAGGAAATCCAGTTCGTTCAGATTTACTCCGTGTCCGTGATACCGGCTACACCTTGAGCGAAACTCCGCAGATCCTTCTTTTTGGAGGTTCACAAGGCGCACGAGCTCTAAATGAAGCGATGATGGAGTTGGCTCCGGTATTAGACCAAGAGGGCTTAAACGTTCGCATTGTCCACCAAACTGGCCGCTTGGATTATGAGCGAGTTAAGGAACACTATAAAACGCTTGGTATTGAGCGAATCGAGGCCCGTCAATTCATTGATGATATGGCGACTGAGTATGAGGCCGCCGACTTGGTGATTTGCCGTGCAGGCGCCACGACCATCGCAGAGCTTACCGTGGTCGGACGTCCCTCGATTCTTGTACCTTTTCCGTTTGCAGTTGATGACCATCAAACGGCGAATGCGTTGGAACTAGAAAACCAGGGTGCTGCGCTGCATTTACCTCAAACCGAACTTTCGGCTCAGAAGATTTTAGAGCTTCTCAAGGGATTTCTCGCAGATTCAGACAAGTTAAAAACCATGGCTCAGGCAAGTTTCGATGCAGGTCGTCCAGATGCCGTCTCACAGATTTTTGATGCTTTGAAAGAGGAGATTAAGCATGTTTAGAGGACGTGCCCATCGGCTCCATTTTGTTGGTATTGGCGGAATTGGGATGAGTGGTATTGCCGAAGTTCTCCTGAACTTGGGCTATGAAATTCACGGTTCTGATATGCGAAAATCTTCAGTGACTGAGCGTTTAACTTCAATGGGCGCTGTGATTCATCAAGACCACGCAGCTGAAAATGTCTCCGAGTGTGACGTTGTCGTCACCTCCACCGCAGTTCGCGCCGATAATCCAGAGGTGAAAGAAGCCCGCCGGATTGGTATCCCTGTAATCCGACGAGCTGAAATGCTAGCGGAGCTGATGCGAATGAAATATGGCATCGCTGTTGCGGGTACTCACGGCAAAACCACGACCACGAGTTTGTGCGCTACGATTTTAGGCGAGGGCGGTATTGATCCCACTGTGGTTATCGGTGGCAGGCTGAAGTCGATTTCATCGAATGCGCGGCTGGGCGAAGGCGAATACCTGGTAGCAGAAGCCGACGAGAGTGATGGCTCCTTCTTGAAGTTGATGCCAACCATCGCGGTTGTAACGAATATCGATCCCGAGCACTTGGACCACTGGTCCGGAGGTTTACCTGAGATTGTTGATGCCTTCGTCGATTTCGTAAACAAGGTCCCGTTTTATGGATGTTCAGTGGTGTGTTTGGACCATCCAACGGTTCAAGCTTCCTTGCCGCGCATCGAAAAACGCTACCTAACCTACGGATTATCTCCTCAAGCTGATTATTGTGCTTCGAACCTCGAGACGGTCAACGGCCAGGTCTCATTTGATGTGGTGGCTCATGGCGAGGCCATGGGACGCGTAACATTGAATATGATTGGTCAGCACAATGTACAAAATGCATTGGCTGCAATTGCCGTGGCGGATGAAGTCGGTGTCGACTTTGCCGTTTCCATTCGAGCACTTGGTACGTTTGAGGGCATTGGACGGCGCTTTGAGTCCAAAGGTGAGGTTGGCGGGATTGAGGTGGTTGATGACTATGCACACCACCCAGAAGAACTTAGAGCCACCCTTGGCGCTGCGCGAGAGGCGTTTGACCGCCGCGTCGTCGTGGCTTTTCAACCCCACCGCTACAGTAGAACGCAGAATCTGATGGATGATTTTGCGACCTGCTTCAACGCTTCAGATGTGCTCTTGCTCACGGATATCTATGCGGCAAGTGAAGACCCGATTGAAGGTGTAACAGCCTCTGCGTTGGCGGACGTCATTCGAGCCCATGGGCACCATGACGTAAGCTGGGTGGGCTCAGTTGCAGATGCAGGAAAAGCTCTACAGGAACGTGTTCAACCTGGCGACTTGGTGATTACCTGCGGTGCAGGAAATATCTATCAAGCCGGTGAAATGCTTTTAGAAGAGCTAAAAAAGAACGTTTTTAAAAAAGAAGATGAATAAACTTTTCGATAGGTGATTATAGTGTCGGATGTCTCGTAAATAATGATTTTATTAAGCGAAATTTTGGCCAAATTGAGAAAAGTCTAGTTTCATAGAGGTGGCAATCGTGCCCACGAAGTGGGTACTGCATAAGCCTGGAGGGGCTTTGAAAAGTAGAAGGGTAAAACCAGCAAGCCGTCGGCCGCGCAACCGACGTGTGAAGCAGGGGCGGAAGAATACATCCGCTTTGAACCTGGGAGCACTCTGGCAGTTCACAAAAACTGCCGTGGTGTGGACGGGCTCTTTTGCGTTGGTTTGCGGTCTCACCTTTGCTGGCTACACCGGCTGGCAACATTTTCAACAAAGCGACAGCCTTTTGGTGAAGAACATCGAGGTCGCTGGGATTCAGCGTGTAGCGGAGCATGAAGTTCTGGCTTATGCGGATTTGAAAGTGGGCATCCCGGTTTTCGACATCGACCTTGCAGATTGTGCAGAGAGCGTGCGGCAGCACCCCTGGATTGAGGAAGCAACGGTTCGTCGGCGACTGCCCGATGGAATTTTCGTTGACGTTAAAGAATTTACTACCGGCATCTTAGTCTCCATGGGCAATCTTTATCTGGCCAACCCGCAAGGGCGAATCTTTAAGCGCTTATCACGAACTGACAGTCTCGACCTTCCTGTCGTCACCGGGTTGAGCCCAGCTCAGAATGCAGATGAAGAACTGCGCAATCAGCAGATACTTACTGACGCCATGGCTTTGGCGGCTAATATTGCTGAGCACGAGGCGGTCATGGGACGCCTTGAAGAAATTCATTACGACTCTCATCTACATTGGTCCATCGTCACCGGTCATCCTCATAAGGATGATGGCGTTTTGACGATGCATCTTGGAGAGCACCCCGGTCGCCGCTTAAGCGTGGCCCGGCAGGTCTTAGGACAACTTAGACAACGTACGCGTGTACCACGTGTGATCTGGTTAGACGGGGAAACCCATCCAGAACGGGTACACATTCGCTTTGCCGATTCAGGACAATTCGCGGATTCGACAACTTTCACAGCAACTCTGAGGTAACACATGGCACAAGATGAAAATCTCATCGTCGGCTTAGATATCGGCACCACCAAAATCTGCGCAATCGTCGCAGCAGTCCAATCAGACGGCTCCGTAGAAATACAAGGCATCGGAACGCATCCATCTCGTGGTTTGCGCAAGGGCGTGGTGATTAACATCGAGGCCACAGTCGCATCGATTAAGGAAGCCATTCGTGAGGCTGAATTAATGGCAGGCTGTGAGATTTCCCATGTTTATGCTGGCATTGCAGGTGGGCATATCAAGGGTCTGAACAGTCACGGTATTGTCGCGGTAAAAGACAAGGAAGTCACTGAAGCGGATGTTGAGCGAGTCATTGACGCAGCTCGTGCCATTGCCATTCCATTGGACCGCGAAGTCATTCATATCTTGCCTCAAGAATATGTCATTGACGACCAAGACGGTATTCGTGAGCCTCTTGGCATGAGCGGTGTGCGTTTGGAGTCAAAGGTTCATATCGTAACTGGCGCTGTGACCAGTGCTCAAAACATCATCAAATGCGCTCAGCGCTGCGGTCTGACCGTAGCCGACATCGTCCTCGAGCAGCTCGCGTCTTCCGAAGCAGTACTGTCTCAGGATGAAAAAGAGTTGGGTGTAGCACTGATTGATATTGGTGGCGGAACAACCGACCTGGCGATTTGGAGCGAGGGCAGCATCATTCATACCTCGGTTTTAGCCATTGGTGGTGCTCACATCAGCAACGATATCGCCGTGGGGCTGCGTACTCCGATGGATGACGCCGAGCGAATCAAGCAGAAATTTGGATGCGCGATGGCAAGTATGGTGGATGAAGAAGAAACCATCGAAGTGCCAAGTGTGGGTGGTCGTAAACCCCGCGTACTTTCTAAGAGAATTCTTACTGAAATTATTGAGCCGCGGGTTGAAGAGATGTTCTCTCTGGTTCATCAAGAGATTCAGCGAACTGGCTACGAAGATCTCTTGGCAAGTGGCGTGGTGATTACTGGAGGAGCAACATTGCTTGAAGGTATGCCAGAGCTTGCCGAAGATATTTTAGGGCTTCCGGTGCGATTGGGGATGCCGGAAGATCTAGGCGGGTTGATGGATGTGGTGAGAAGCCCTGTCTATTCAACAGGTGTTGGACTCGTCCTCTACGGGCGTGACCACGAAGACCACCGTTACTTTAAGGTACGAGAAGAAAACGTTTATACGAAGGTCAAGAGCCGAATGAAGTCTTGGCTCGGTGATATTTTTTAGAAAATAAATAGCAATGGAAACATGCCGATATGGGGTGCGCGCCCCAGGCATTTAGGAGGGAGCAAGTTATGATTCACCTGGACGACTATAATGCACAAGATGCATTGATTAAGGTCATCGGAGTTGGCGGTGGTGGTGGTAATGCCATCAACACAATGATTGAGCACAATATTACCGGCGTAGAATTTATCGCCGCAAACACGGATCAGCAGGCTTTGGCGAAAAACCTAGCGGGCGTTAAGATTCCACTTGGGTCAACGCTCACCAAGGGTCTCGGCGCTGGTGCTAATCCAGATGTGGGCCGCGAAGCTGCACTTGAGGACCGTGAGCAAATTGCTGCATGTCTCGATGGTGCAGATATGGTTTTCGTCACCTGTGGTATGGGCGGCGGAACTGGTACCGGAGCTGCACCTGTGATTGCGGAACTCGCACGCTCGATGGGCTGCTTGACTGTTGGTGTTGTCACAAAGCCATTCTTCTTTGAAGGCAACCGTCGGCGCCGTCATGCTGAAGGCGGTATCATGGAGCTTCGTGATTCTGTTGATACTTTGATCACGATTCCAAACCAGCGACTGCTTTCAATTACTGATCAAAACACGCCCATGATGGATGCATTTAAGTCTGTCGATACCGTTTTGCTAAACGCGGTACAGGGCATCAGTGATTTGATTACGTGTCACGGTGTCGTAAACGTCGATTTTGCTGATGTTCGAACAGTTATGACTGATCAAGGCATGGCGTTGATGGGTACCGGGCGTGCGACGGGTGAAAATCGAGCAATCGAAGCAGCCAGCCAAGCCATTGATTCGCCTCTTCTTGAAGATGTGAGCATTGATGGGGCAACCGGCATTCTTCTGAACCTGACTGGTGGACGCAACATGAGCCTTAACGATGTTCATCAAGCCTCTACTCAAATCCAAGAAGCAGCCGATGAAGATGCGGAAATCATCTTTGGCGCTGTTATCGATGATACGATGGAAGCAGAAGAGCTTAAAGTCACAGTGATTGCCACGGGCTTTGACCGCCGGGACTCACGACGTCCTGATCCGGCAGCTGGCTCCAACATGATGGTTGCCAAGGAAACTCATGACATTCCTACAAAAATTCGTTTAGACCGCGAAAAGAACCAGTTTGCTAAGGTGCGTGCACCTGAAGCTGCGGTTGAAGTTGAAGAAGCTACTTTTGATGTTCCCGCTTTTATGCGCCGTCGTCCTCAGTAAGCTTTTTTAATTGTTTTCCATTTGCTCCTTGGAGGCCGGCTGACGCAGAATATGCTCATCCGGCCTCTACTCATTTGTGGCTATCTTTGTTATCCGAATCCCCCGACTGCGACCACGAAGCCAGCTCCTGAGCCGTTGGTTGTTGGATTAACCTTGATTGAGGATGGGTCATGCGCGCTTTTGATTATTTGATTCTAACTTTTTCAAGTGCAGGTGGGCTCGGTTACGCCCCGAAAGCACCCGGTACCTTTGGTACCTTGATGGGCATCCCGCTTTGGTGGGCGCTCTCGCAGTTGCAGCTCCCCGTATGGCAGTTCGTCCTGGTTGTGGCTTTGCTAACTGCTTTCGCCGTTTGGGTGTCTGGTCACGCGGAGCGAATTTATGGGAGCCATGATTCGGGCAAGATTGTTATCGATGAAGTTGTCGGTTTTCTAGCCACCGTGATTGCTGTGGATTTTGGTCTTCGTGAAGTCATTGTCGCTTTTATCATGTTTCGGATTTTCGACATTATTAAGCCTCCGCCCATTGGCACCGTGGATAAGAAAGTCGAAGGC
Organism: Deltaproteobacteria bacterium; assembly: GCA_018668695.1. Lineage (NCBI taxonomy): Bacteria > Pseudomonadati > Myxococcota > Myxococcia > Deltaproteobacteria bacterium. Next base: position 27,706 of record JABJBS010000201.1, on the reverse strand, counting down.
GGTTTTGGTGTGGTGATTGATGACACCATCGCCGGACTCATGGCTTGCCCACTGGTTCACGGCGTTCTTTACCTAATGGATAAATTCCTCTAGCTATTTGTCTGCTCGAGCCTTAGAGAGTGTCTCCCGGTGCCCCGGGAAACAGATTAGGCCCACCTTAATTCTCGTTTAATGAACTAGACGAGCCAGCGTTGCCGGTGAGGCGTAAGCGGAGCGTTGGTCCATGACCAGTTTTAGTAAAGACTTTGAGCTGACTCGCGGCGAGGTGTTGCGGTTTGCAATTCCCAGTACACTCTTCTCTGTATTACGTCATGGCTACCGAACCGTGGACCAGTATTGGATTCAACATGTATCCACTGAGGCGCAAGCCGCTATTGGCTCCTCTACTTTTGTTCTGATTCTATTTTCGGGCCTCTTCGTGATGCTCTCGGCGGGCGCGGGTCCTTTGATTGCGCGTGCGACAGGAGCTGGGGATCTAGAGCTGCGGCGAAAGGTGCTTGGGGCCTCGTTTTACGGAGTCATCTTTATTACGCTTGTAACGATGGTTGTGGGCTCTGTTTTCGCGCCTGAAATAGCGACCCTGCTGGGCCTTCACGGGGAGACCCATACTGAATGTGTTCGATACCTTTCCGCGTTGTCGCTAACCTGCTTCCCGTTGGTTCTCATACCACTGGTTGATCAGGCGTTTATCGCGATGGGCAGTGCACGAACGCCGATGATTCTCCATGGCGCTATGCTCGCTTTAAACATCGTGATTACGCCCTTTATGATTCACACGATGGGTCTTGGAATTGTGGGCGCAGCTTTGGCTTCTAACCTTTCCTATTTAATCGGCGGAAGTATTGGTTTTGCGATTATTTGGAAAAGAGCAGGTGCGACTCGCTCGGATATTCGATTGGGCTTCCAGCTTAAAAGAATTTTGCGATTGGGTACCCCGATTGGCCTGGGGACCATCTCTTATGCGCTGGTGTATTGGGGAATGCTCTATACTTCGATCTCTCCTTTAGGGCCTCATGTGAACGCCGCCTTAGGTATAGGATTCTCGGTGCTCGAGGGTTTCACGTGGCCATGCTTCCATGGAGTGGAACTGGCAGTGGCATCTTTTGTGGGCCGAAGTTTAGGCGCGGGACGCCCAGACCAAGCACGCCGGGCCATCCGGTTGGCGCTGCCACTTTCGTTGTTTTTAGGCGTGGTGTCCTCAGTGGCTTTTTATTTCGGTGCAGAGTTCCTAACTGGCATTTTTACCGAAGACCAGAAGGTACATGACCAGGCCATTTTATACGCCACGATTTTAGCTTTCTCGCAGATATTTGTCGCAATCACGGTGCTTAATGAAGGTGTGCTCGCTGGGGCCGGAGATACTCGAACGGTCTTTTGGCTGACCACGCCGCTTACTGTCGTGCGGGTACCGCTTGCTTACTTTTTTGCATTTACGCTGGGCTATGGTGCCGCTGGGATCTGGTGGGCTATCAACTTAACGACGTACGCAAAGGCGATAGCAACGAGTATTGCCTGTTTTCGTGGTCGTTGGGCGGAGCAAGAAATCTAGCGCTTCAAACTCAGCGAACCGCGTAGCACGGCCAGGGTTCACCTTGTAATTTGATGGGTAGACTCACATAATACAGCTCCTGAGGATTCTTTTACTCGATACTCCAGGAGTTGTAATCGTGGGAATGTTGAGCATCATCAGTTCTGCAAAGTTCTTAAGACATACAAACTATTTTTATTTAACGGCCGCGTTTTGGTTAGCCAGCTCCACGGGATGTGCCACGATGAACCCTATTGATCCTAAATCACCTGAACATCATACCGAGACCGGTTTTCGAAATCTTTTTATCGAATCCAAGGCCAAAGGTTTCGGTGATATGTGGAAGTGGAAAGTCTCGGGGGAGGGTCCGAGGGGCAGTGACACCGATAGGAAAAGTGTACCGCGGGTTGATGTAGATCAAGCCTCGTTAAATAAACCGGGCTCCGCGCCTCAAGTGACTTGGATAGGGCACTCCACTGTTCTTTTCCAAATGGCTGGTAAAACAGTCATAACAGATCCTGTTTTTTCCGACCGTTGCTCACCCGTTAGTTTTGCCGGCCCGAAGCGCTACCAAGCGCCAGCGCTCTCTGTCGCTGAGCTTCCTAAAGTGGATTTTGCGGTGATTTCCCATAACCACTATGACCATCTCGATAAAGCATCCGTGATTGCGATGGGTAAAGAGGTGCATTGGCTCGTACCGTTGGGTCTCAAATCCTGGTTCAACGACTTGGGTATTGAACGGGTCACCGAGCTGGACTGGTGGGCCGAGACCACGCTTAGCGATGTTCGTTTTGTGGCAACCCCAACTCAGCACTGGTCAGCCCGAGGCCTAGCTGACCAATTTGAAACGCTGTGGGCATCATGGTTGGTTGAAATAGATGGTGTCCGATTTTGGTTTGGCGGCGATACTGGCTACAACGATATTCAATTTAAAGAGATTGGAAAACGCTTTGCGCCGATTGATATCGCGGCGATTCCTATTGGTGCCTATGAGCCACGTTGGTTTATGAAAGAGATGCACGTGAATCCCGAAGAGGCGTTAAATATTCATGAAGATATTGGAGCGCGCTGGTCCTTTGGTGTTCACTGGGGAACGTTCCAACTTACGGATGAGGCGCCGCTCGACCCTCGAAAAGATTTACTCAAATTCAGAGACCAGAAGGGGCTCAGTGAAGATGAGTTTACAACCTTAGCAATTGGAGAAACGCAGACGCGTTAACCTAAGGCGAAGTGTTAGGGTGGGTTCGAATCAAAAGATGATGTGGAGATTTTTATGACGCGTATTGAAGCCTTAATCATTGGCGATGAATTACTCGACGGGCGTGTGACTGACACCAATACAGTGCGTTTAGCCCAGAAGCTTGGTGAAATGGGCCTAAAGATTCAACAACGCACGACTATTACGGATGACTTGGACATTATCATTTGTGAGGCCAAGCGCATTGCGGAGCGCGAGACCAAGGTGTGTGTGGTCAGTGGAGGCTTGGGGCCGACCAGTGATGATATTACAGCTGAGTCTTTTGCACGCTTACTGGGCGTAGAGCTTGAGCGCGACGCAGCCCAGGCACAGAAAATTACGGACCGCTTGATTGGCCGTGGCCGTGAAGTGACGGCAAACCAACTGAAACAAGCAGACAGACCTCTTGGGGCAGAAGTGATTGAGAACCATCATGGCACTGCGCCGGGTTTTGCCGTGGTCTACCAAGGTTGTCGATTTGTCTCGGTACCAGGTGTGCCGCGCGAGTTTGATCCAATGATTGAAAGCGCGGTTTTGGCCCCATTACAGGAGACGAGTGCCGAACCCGCTCGTGTCGTTTTGCGAACCTTTGGGATGGTGGAAGCACAGGTCGAGACGAAGATTAAAGAATTGAGCACCAAGTGGCCGATGGTTCGTCTTGGGTTTCGAGCACATTTCCCAACCATTGATGTTTCACTCAGCAGCGATGCCGATGACCGTCCGGCTTTAGAAGAAGCGGCGGGCTACGCGCGGGAAAAATTAGGGAACCATCTCTTTAGCGAAGAGAAGGGACCGTTTGCTGCGAGTCTCGTAAAAATGCTGCAAGAGGCTCAAGCCACCGTTGCCACAGCCGAGTCGTGCACTGGAGGTAAGGTCGGAGATTTGATTACGGATGTATCTGGGAGTAGCGCGGTCTTTCGAGAGGGAGTCGTGGCCTATTGTAATGAGGTTAAGGTAAGCCGGTTGGCCGTCAAACCCGAAACACTTGAGGCCCACGGGGCAGTGAGTGAGCCCGTTGTTCTTGAAATGGCGCGGGGCGTTCGAGAAAAAGCGGGAGCGACCTATGGCTTAGCCATCAGCGGTATTGCTGGACCCTCAGGGGGAACGCCTGAAAAGCCAGTCGGCACGGTATTCTTGGCAGCCGTCGGAGAGCACTTTGAAGAAGTTCGGAAGCTATCTTTGGTCTATGGCCGGGAGCGCAATAAAGTGGTCAGCGCTTTTGGTGTTTTAGATTTGCTTCGCCGAGCCCTTCAGCGCAGAGCGGATTCTTAAAGTAGACACCCGTTTTCAAGAGCTTCTTCACCTCGCTGGGGATTCCGAAAATCCTTAAAATTGAAGAACTTTTACGAGAAATCCTCTTTCGATTCGGCCCTTTTGTGTGTATGGCAGCCTCAATCGAGCCCCCAGCACCTTCCCCAAGGGGCTCTGGAGTACATGATGTTTACTGGTTTGGTCGAATGTGTAGGAACGGTCAGTCGCCTTCAAGGCCGCTCACCGCTGCGTGTGACGATTCAATCGACCATGAATACTTCAGAAGTCGCCCTCGGTGATTCGGTTGCCATCAACGGCTGCTGCCTTACAGTTGTCGAAAAGTCTAAAGATTCTATGACCTTCGAGGCTGCCACAGAAACAATGGACCGTACAACCATCGCTCGTCTTCAGGTTGCAGAGGAAGTCAATTTGGAGCGTGCGCTTCGCGTAGGTGACAGGCTTGGCGGACATCTGGTCTCTGGCCATGTGGATGCAGTAGGGCATGTTGGTGTCTGCGAAATGCGTGGCAGTATGCTTTGGGTCGGGGTCGAAGTGCCTGATAGTGTGAGTAGAATAACAGTTGCCCGTGGCTCAATTACCCTCAACGGGGTGAGTCTTACGGTCAACGATGTTGATAAGTCCATGATTTTTGTAGGTTTAATTCCTCATACCCGCGAAGTCACCACATTGAAGACCCTGCAAATTGGGCAGGCCATCAATGTGGAGGCTGATATGCTGGGGCGCTATGTGGAAAAGTTGTTAGCCACTCGCCAGACACCGGTTAGCACCGGGTTGACCGAGCAATACCTGAAAGATAAGGGGTTCGCATGAGCCACGAAAAAGTACAACGCGCCTTGAGCGCTATCCGTGAAGGCCGCATGGTCATCTTAGTTGATGACGAAGATCGCGAGAATGAAGGCGATTTGTGCTGTGCTGCTGATAAAGTTACCCCCGAATTGATCAACTTCATGGCCTCGAAAGGTCGAGGTTTGATCTGTCTCACCATGATGGAAGACCGGCTCAAAGAGCTTAAAATCCCGATGATGGTGGACCAGAATACCAGTCCCTTTGAGACTGCATTCACGGTTTCTATTGAGGCACGAACTGGTGTGAGCACAGGTATCAGTGCCGCCGATAGAGCCCGCACCATTCAGGTTGCTGTTGCTGAAGAGAGCACCGCTGAAGATTTGGTTCGACCAGGTCACGTATTTCCTTTGCGAGCTCGCGAGGGCGGCGTGTTGGTTCGAACGGGGCAAACAGAAGGCAGTGTCGATTTGGCACGAATGGCTGGATGTTATCCTGCAGGGGTCATCTGCGAAATTATGAACGAAGATGGCACGATGGCGCGCATGCCGGATCTTAAGAAGTTTGCGGAAGAGCACGATACGCCGATCCTCGCGATTGCGGATTTGGTTCAGTACCGTCTTACTCAAGAAAGCCTTGTGCACCCGATTGTTTCTCGCAAAGTGGAACACCCGACTTGGGGTGAGGTTGAGCTTTGGGCCTTTGGCACTCGGCTAGACGGAAAGCAGCACCTCGCGGTCGTAAAGGGAGACCTATTTAACGGCCCTCCGCCTCTGGTACGCGTGCACTCAGGTTACCCTTTCGCGAATGTATTTGGTGATCTCTTTTCAAACGATAGAGGTTGGCTAAACGCGGCACTCGATAGATTGGGCGAAGAAGAGCGCGGTGTGATGGTCTGTATTGACCGCGGCGCACCTCAAACTCCACTTGATAAGCGTATCGAGACATTGGGTGATAAACGTCCTGTAGCTACGCGCGATAACAGCGGCGTTTTGCGAGAGTATGGCATTGGAGCCCAAATTCTGCGTCAATTAGGGTTGAACCATATTCGTCTTCTGACCAATAACCCACGCCGCTTGGCGGCTATCAAAGGTTTTGGACTGGAAGTGGACGAGATGGTTCCATTGATTCAGGACGAGACGAAGATGCCAACGAAAATTCATGAATTGGTGTCGCAAGACCAAAAAGCAGGAGGCGAAGGATGAGCCAGCAACCCACAGTATACGAAGGTGATTTCAACGCGGCCGGTGGGCGCTATGCAATTGTTGCTAGCCGATTCAACGCATTTATCGTTGAGAAATTGGTTGAAGGTGCTCTCGATGCATTACGCCGTCACGGTGCCGATGTTTCGACCGTTGATGTCGCTTGGGTACCCGGTACTTTTGAAATGCCGTTGGTAGCTCGCCGTATGGCGACCAGCAAGAAATACGATGCAGTCATTTGCGTGGGCGCAGTTATCCGTGGTGGTACGCCTCATTTTGATTACGTTGCAGGTCAGTGTGCCCGCGGCGTATCGCAGGCTGGGTGGGATGCGGATGTTCCGGTTGTCTTTGGTGTGCTGACAACAGATTCAATTGAGCAATGCATTGAACGTGCTGGCACTAAAATGGGTAACAAGGGTTTTGAAGCAGCAGTTGCAGCTATCGAAACAGCTAATTTACTTAAGAGCCTTCCGGCCGGAGAGTCGTAAATATTATGCGCAGACATGGGCGCGAGTGCGCATTACAGATCCTCTACCAAATGGACATGCAGAGTTTGCTCACAAGCAAAGACGAATCGTCGCGGCTTAAAGCGATTTCTGATTTTTGGGGCAGCTTTGACAAGGTGGGACCAGACGACAGGCGTTTTGCCACACGCTTGGTCAATGGTGTCATTGAGGCGCTCGGTGGACTGGATCAGGCCATTGAAGGCGTCAGTCATCGATGGAAAATGGGCAGAATGGCTCAGGTTGATCGTAATCTTTTACGAATGGCCGCTTACGAGATCATTTATTGCCCCGATATCCCAAAATCTGTCACGATCAACGAAGCTATTGAGGTAGCAAAACGGTTCAGTGGCCAGGACTCTTTTGCCTTCATCAACGGCATTCTCGACAAATTAGAGCCTGAATCAGACGACCACTAATCACCGTGTCCAAGTCTAAGGTAGCTAAACTCCCCACACGCCTCTCGGCCGATCTTTCAGGCCTGGATCAACTTCAACTTGAGTCGCTGGCGGTCTTCGTCTTTCAAGATGTGAGGCCACTGCGCGGTGTAGCTGGTTATATTGATTGGCGTTTATGTGGATCCTTGTCTCGTTTGATCCTTGCCGGCCATTTCGAAGGTCGACGTGACGAGCACGTTTTGATGCCGGTCACGGGAACACTCAATATCCAGAGACTTTTCATTTTTGGCCTCGGACCACTGCGGACTTTCAGTCAGTCTACACTTTCGAGCGTCTGTGGTACCGCTATTGAGGTCATGGGCCGAGCGGGAGCCACCTCAATTCATCTTTCTCAGCCCGAAGTTTACGGACGCGAAGATATTGCTCAAAGCTTTTTAGATGTGACCTCTCGGACAATTAAGCGCCATCTTACTGGAATTTTGGTCAGTCCTGAGTTTTGTAGCGCCTAAGTCCCTTATTTCCGCCAATAATTTGGCAAAAGTCTCAAAAATACCCGATAATTAATGCGCAGGTGCATCGTACCTGTTTGTGTCAGGTGTTGCCTCGAATTCGGTAAGCTCCTAAGCTGTTTAGTGGGTGAAACCGAAATAATATTGGAGGGATGGCTCCCATGCCCAGGGTACTGGTTGTTGAAGATTCTCCCGTCATGAGAGGGCTTATAGGCTCTTTAGTTGACGAACTCGGAGAAATAGATGTTGTTGAAGTCGAGAACGGCTTGGAAGCACTGCGTGTGCTTCCGGTGGAAAGTTTTGATCTCATCATCACAGATATCAATATGCCAAATATCAATGGTTTGGAATTGCTTTCCTTTATCCGAAACAATCCGCAACACGTCGACACGCCAGTTCTTGTAGTTACTACTGAAGGAGCTGCCCGTGATCGTGAGAAAGGTCTTGCACTGGGCGCTACAGATTACTTGGTTAAACCCTTTGAGAATGAGGTTTTAATTGAGACGGTGCGCAGGTTGCTACAAGAAAAAGAATGACTACTCTCGTCAGTCCTGAATTTGTCGCTGAAGCTCAAGAGATTGTGGATGCACTGAACCGTGATCTTATTGCGGTTGAAGATGAAATGCGTACGGGTGCGGATGAAATTGATCCGGACCGTTTAAACAATCTGTTCAGAAGTGCCCACTCCCTAAAAGGGATCGCTGGGATGTTTGGTTTGGAAGAAGTTGCTGGCCTCGCGCACGATATGGAAAATGTGCTCGATGGTATGCGACTCGGTAAAGTCTCTCTCGACACTCGCGCCGTAGACGTCCTCTTTAGCTGCGTTGATCGCTTCGGCGTGTTGATTGAAGAGGCTTCAAGAGGTGTTAAAGGCGAAGGCACCGGTTCTCAAAGCTTAAGAGACCAACTGCAAAAGGTTGCAGAGGGTGATGAGGATGAGGGCGGCGAGGATATCCTGGATACCATCGACATCGGTGAAGAAGTCCTCGGTGTCCTTACAGAATACGAAGAACACAGGCTTCGCGAAAACGTTAAGCGTGGTAAGAATTTATTTACGCTTCATACTGCTTTCGATTTAGCGACTTTTGACCAGGGCCTTGCTCAGCTTGATGCTGCGCTCAAAGGCAAGGGCGAGGTCATCTCGAAGCTACCAAGTTCACAAGAGACCGACCCAGGAACTCTGGCGTTTGATATCATTGTGGGCTCTGAACTATCGCAAGGTGAACTTACTGAAATCATTACAGTCGATGGGGCCGAAATAGTTCCCATTGCACGTAAGAACAGTAAGGGCAGCAGCGCACCAGCCAAGAAAGAAGCGGTGCCAATCGGTGCTCCTGCTCCCGAAGCAGCCGCTACATCTGAAGCTGCCCCGGCGGAGGCAAAGCCTAAGCCGGCAAAAAAAGCTGAAGCAGCGAAAAAAGCTGAGCCCGCGCCGAGTCCAAGTCCACAACGTGCAGCGATGCAAACCGTACGTGTTGATATCCGCCGCTTGGATAGACTGATGAATATGGTTGGTGAACTTGCCTTAACGAAAATGGCTGTTCAGCGGCTCAGTGAAGAGCTTAAGCAAGATATTGGGTTTACCGGCATGGCCGTTGAACTGCACAAAGCGAGTCGTAACTTCGAACGACGTTTGGCTGATTTACAAGCTGGCATCATGGAAGTGCGTATGGTTCCGCTTGATAACCTCTTCGAGCGTATGGTTCGTATCGGCCGTCAAATTGGGCGTGAACTCGGTAAGCGCGTTCGGATTGAGGTGAAGGGTGCACACACCGAGCTGGATAAGCTTATTGTCGAAGATCTCGCCGATCCATTGATGCACCTGATTCGTAACTCGGTTGACCACGGTCTCGAGGCTCCAGACGAACGTAGAGAATCTGGGAAAGATGAAGAAGGCCGAGTTCGGTTAACTGCGGTTGCACAAGGTAACCACGTTGTCGTTGAAATCGCCGATGATGGACGCGGTATCAACACCGAGAAGGTTCTTGCCCGGGCGCTTGAAAGAGAGCTCATTACTGAAGAGCGAGCCCGCGAAATGACGGACCGCGAAATCTTTAATATTCTTTTTATGCCTGGATTCTCAACTGCTGATCAGGTCACTGAATACAGTGGTCGCGGTGTGGGGATGGACGTTGTTAAAACGAATATTGCCGAACTCAGTGGAATCATTGATGTTGAATCTGAGATGGGTGTCGGAACGAAGACTACGGTTACATTGCCAATCACGTTGGCCATTATTCCGGCGTTGATTGTTCGAATTGCCGACCGCGTTTATGCTCTGCCGTTGAATAACGTGATGGAGACACTGTCACTCCAAGAAACGCAAATTAAAACCATCGAAACACGTGAGGTGATTTCGGTACGCGGCACGACGGTTCCATTGGTCGACTTACGAGAAATATTCGGTATGGAGGGTGAGCGCTCTCACGATGCTTTTAGTGTTGTGGCGGGAGTAGGTGAGAGCCGGATGGCCTTGGTCGTGGATGAGCTGATTGGTCAACAGGATATTGTTATTAAGTCTCTTGGCCGAAGATTGAGAAACTTACCGGGCATCGCGGGTGCAACCGAGCTTGGTAACCAGAAAACAATTCTGGTGATTGATATGGTTGGCTTAATTAATGAAATGACTTCTCAAAATGAAGAGAGAGCGAGTGCTGCAAGATGAGCGAGTCAGACAACGGTGGTTTTGATCCGGGAGAAGGTTTCTCATTGCGACGGGGAGTTCTACCTCCGCTCTTAGGCGCGCAGGATATCACAGATATCAGCGAGTTTTTTGTTTCAAAAGAGGAACAGAAGCAGAGCCTTGCAAGTTATCTATCCGATCCTGCGTTTTCTACAGCCGCTGTTCTGTCCGATAATATCGTCGAGCTTTTGAGCTTTTGGGTTGCTGATGAAGAGTACGCCGTTGATATTTTAGAAATCGGCGAAATTATTAAGGTCCCGGAAATTACAGATGTACCCAGAGGGCCGCGTTGGCTCTTGGGTGTTATTTCATTACGCGGTACGGTTGTACCCATTCTTGATTTAAGAATCGTATTAAAACTCGATAAGCAAGAGGTCACCCGAGCGAGCCGTGTTCTGGTTCTAAGAGCCGACGATGAACCGGTCGGCATTCTGGTTGATCGTGTAACAAGCGTTGTTCGTTTAGAGCGAACTCAGATTGAGCCAAAGCCGCAGACGATGCGTCTTGAGGCCGGTGACGTTATTCGCGGCGTCGGTCGTATTGGTGAGAGGGTTCTAATCATTCTAGATGGCGACAGCGTCGTTAGTGTATTGGAGCGAACCTAATGGAACGTGAAAGTTTAACTTTAGGTAGTATCGAAACCGAGGAAATTACTCAGCTTACTGCTTTTAAAGTGGGTGATGAGGAATACGTCGTCGATATCTTAAGAATTCGAGAAATTATCAGACCTCTGCCGGTAACACCGGTTCGGAGAGGTCCTAGATTTGTTGAAGGCGTAATCAGCCTGCGAGGCTCTGTTATCCCCGTGGTCGATATGCGCAACCGGTTCGGTTTGGGACCACTGTCAACAGATTCATCCAAGCGACGGGTTATCATCCTGGTTATTGACGGCCGGGTTTTGGGACTCATCGTAGATGCGGTTACCGAGGTAGTCCGTGTGCCTCGGACTTCTATCCGACCCGCGCCAGGTTTTCTTGACGCAGAACGAGCTCCCTATTTTATGGGTGTCTGTTACCACAAAGAGAGGATCCTGATCCTTTTGAATGTTCGTAACGTTGTTGAGTCTGAAGAGGCAATCGACGTGATGACAGCATCAGAGTTGATGGGGCAACCCTAATAATACGTGGGGCTTAGGCGCTGTGACAACCGATTCAAAATTTAAAACGCCAGCATCTTTTTCTGAGACTGCTCACCATGAGACAAATGTAGGGCTCACTCCTGAGAATGCGCGTTACGCATCCATTCAGGCGATTAACCCTGCGGCTGATAATGCCATTGATCAAATTATCGAATTGATGGGTGACCCAAGTTGGCGTGTTAGAAAAGCTTCAGTTGAGAAGATTGCATCCTTTGAGCATACGGCTGAGCTAATTGCCACACTCACTGAGGCTCTAAGCGCCGATAACAATGCGCGTTTACGAAACACTGCAGCCGAGGCATTGATTGAAATAGGCTCCGGCGCACTGGAGCACCTCGTCGTCGCGCTTGGTACCGCAGACAGCAGTCGACGTAAGTTTATCGTAGAAATTCTTGGCTCCATTGGAACAGACACAGCTCGTGTGAGCCTTTTTGCAGCTCTCAATGACCGAGACCGAAATGTGCAGGCTGCAGTGGTAGAGGCGCTGGGAAGTATTGGCGGACGTGCAGTCGTCAGTGAACTGGTGAGACGCGCTTCTGAGGCCATTGGAGACAAGCAGCTCCTGAATTATTTGGTTGGAGCGCTCGGTACATGTAAAGCAGAAGTCGATTTTAAGATCCTTGAGGTATGGGAGAGAGAACGGTCTATCGTTCGGTTGGTTGGACCCCTTCTAGGTCTGTCAGGTGATCCCAGGGCGTTTCCGCTCCTCGCTAAGCATATGATGGATGGTTCACGAAGTGTACGAACAGGGGCCCTAAAAGGCGTAAGACATGCGATGACTGTATTCGCACCTCTTGACCTATCCGATCTCAAAAAAGAACTGTTCAAAAAACCAGAGGTTCTCGAGAGAATTCGTGAAGCTTTGGGCGATAAAGAAACAAGCATCGCCGAATCTGCTTTCGATATTCTGGTGATGATTGGGGATCCGGTTTTCGCCTCAGATATTCTGCGGGCAGGCACAGGTGAAGCGTGGGAACCGAGGGCTGTGGAAGCTGTTGTGAATATGGGTCCGCAAGTGGTTGAACCGCTTATGCGCGAGTTCAGTACCACCAGAGCGAGTGCGCGGGTTTTATTCCTTGAAGTCTTAGAATTGCTCGGCGATGACTCGGTGATACCCACCTTGGTTCGTACGGCACATGGTGGTGACTCTCGAGCAGCAGAGGCCGCGATTCATGCGTTGGCTCGTATCGGCGGCGCAACCGAAGTTGACGTTATTGTTGAATTGATTGTGACAGGTGAGTCCGACCTCAAGCAGCCGGCAACGCTTGCTCTATCGGCCATTGGCAAGCGTCATCCACAAAGAGTGGCTGACCAGGTTCGAATGATGATTGAGCGTAAAGGTCAGAACGCTGTGTGGCTTTCAGTTCTCGGCGCGCTAAGACGATCTAAAGATTTAGATGTTGTTGTTGAAGGTGTTCGCAATGCGAATCCCAAAATAAGAAAAGCAGCGCTCGGCGCGTCCTTATCTTATGGGGGTAGTTTTCCGGAAGAGGTTCTTCTGGAGGCACTTAACGATGCTGTGGCCACAGTGAGGGCGGCAGCAGCGAGAGCATTGGGTGCGTTTAGTACTGACCAAGCATTGGTAGCACTTCGACAGGCTATGGAAGATGATGACCCTTGGGTTGTTTCTGAAGTGGTTGAGGCGCTGGGGCGCTCAGGAGCACACCTGGTGGTTGATGAACTATTTCGAATGGTCGAACATGAATCTCCTGCAGTCGCTATATCGAGTTTACAAGCACTGGCGAGACTTTGTCCTCTCGGAGTTGATGGCATTATCGATGTAGCCTTAAAGAACCACGACTCTGAAGTGGTCGTTGAAGCTATGAATGTTTTGCGTTGTCTATCAAGAGATGAGGCAGGCGAGCGCCTTTTGAAGGCCATGGAGCACCCGTCATGGGATGTTCGGTTGGCTGCAGCGGAAATGGCTCAGCGTCGCCGCATAGTGATGAAGAAAGAGGACCTTACTCGTCTTTTGAAAGAAGAGCGTGAAGTTATAGTGCGTGCCGCCTTTGAAGAGCTAGAGTCTCTGGTGGAGGCTGATGCGTGAGTGGTCACGGTTCTCACAACATCCGGCTCCAAGAAGCGGAGTTTAGATTGCTCAGGGAGATCATCCATGAGCATTGTGGGATTTTTTTACCGGACAACGTCACTTTCCTTCTGGAACGACGTTTAAGACCACGTTTGAAGGCGCTCGAGCTTGAAGATTTTCGAAGTTATTACCGTTACGTTAAGTATACCCGTGATGGCTATGAAGAACTGTGTGAGATTGTTGAGCGTATTACGACCAACGAGACATACTTTTTTCGAGAAGAATATCAGCTTAAAGATTTCATCGAAGAAATTATTCCCGATATTCTTCAGGAGCACGAGCGGGATTTGCCGGTTAATATTTGGTCGGCGGGCTGTTCCAGTGGAGAAGAGCCGTACACGCTGGCGATGCTGCTCAATGATTCAGGGTTCACAAACTCATTCGACTTTAATATTCTCGCCAACGATATTTCGCAGCAGGTCTTAGATAAGGCGAGCGACGGTATCTACCGAGAAGCTTCGTTTAGAGAAACGCGTCCCGATGTGATGACACGTTACTTTCGAAGAGAGGGAGCTCGGTTTCGAATCAACGAGAATATTCGTCGCCAAGTTACTTTCGAGCAAGCAAACCTCATCGATTCGTCCACCCTCGTTGGCTATCAAAATTTCGATGTCATCTTTTGCCGAAACGTTATGATCTATTTCGCTCGGGAGAGCCGAGAGCAACTCTTACAAGAGTTTCTTGAACGATTGCGACCTGGCGGTTACCTGCTGCTGGGCCACTCTGAGAGCCTTGTAAATCTTTCAACGGGTTTTGAATTGATTCCGCTCAAGCGCGGTATCGTCTACCGTAAGCCACTCGATCCTAGCACCGGTTCCGGGGGCGACGTTTGATGGTCAAACCACTTAAAGTTGTGGTGGTTGATGACTCGAGCTTTAACCGTGAAACAATTGTGCAAACTCTGAATAGTCATCCGGACTTTGAAGTGATTGGAACCGCTGCGGACGGCGAAGTTGGACTTAAGCTGGCGATGACGCTGGATCCCGACTTGGTGACATTAGATTTAGAAATGCCAAGAATGGATGGCTTTACGTTTCTACGTGTCATTATGGAACAAAAGCCAATGCCTATCCTTGTTGTCAGCGCGCACAGCCGGGCACAAGATGTCTTCAATGCTTTGGAGTTAGGTGCTTATGATTTTGTAGCAAAGTCGAAGCACTTTTTCCCCGGAGAGATTTCAGAGCATTTGCGAAATGAGATTCTTCGTAAAGCCCGGGTTGCTCGGCAAATCAAACTTGCAAGCACCAATGAAGAAGACACTCGGAATATAGAGAAATTAGCAGAGGTACCTGGCGGTGTCGTTAGGCGTGTGGCTTGTATTGGTGCATCAACGGGAGGACCCAGAGCACTGAGGCATATTTTAGGAATGTTACCTGGTGGCGGCGGTACTGCTTACCTTGTTGCGCAGCATATGCCGGCGACGTTTACGGGTGCTTTTGCCGAGCGCTTAGATCGAGCACTTTCTCCAAAGGTGCTATTGGCCACAAATAATATCGAAGTGTCGCCCGGTCATATCTACATTTGCCCTGGGGCTCACAATATGGAGCTGAAATCCTACCAAGGAGGCTGGCGCCTTAGGGTGTGGCAGGCTGAATATATGGAGACCTCACCATCGGTGGACACCTTATTTCAGTCCGTAGCGCGAGATTATGATGGTTCGGTGCTCGGAATATTGCTCACGGGAATGGGGAGCGATGGCGGGCGAGGAATGCAGTCCTTGGTGGAGGCAGGAGGGCATACAGTGGCGGAGTCGGCTGAAACTGCTGCGGTTTTTGGAATGCCGAAGGAGGCCATCGAGCGGGGAGCCGCTAAAGAGGTTTTGGCATTAGATGAGATCGGCACCCGATTATGCCAATTTGCCCGCGGAGAAGGTGTCCGATCTGGTCAGCAGAGTTGAGGCGGGTGAACGGATCGTGATAAATATGAGTCTAATTAAAGGGGAGCCTAATGGATTCCGAAGATAACCCAGTGGAAGATAATATCTCACTTGGGCACGAAGACCAGATGAATGACCTCCAACAGGCGCTGGACGAAGCCGAGCTTCGTCTGCAGAAGGCTGAGGCGAGAAATAATCATTTACTGGAAACATTGATTGCGACATCTCAATTGCAGCAAGCCTTGGGTTTCGAAGACGCTAAAAAGGTACTTCAAGAAATCATGGTGAATTTCGTTGGCGCAACCGATTTTGCGATCGCGATGGTATCGGAAGAGGGTGATAAGCTACTTCCCGTTATGGCGGTTGGATTAAGTGAAGAAGCCGTATCGGAGATTGATTTGGCAAGTGGCGTCGTTGCAAATTGCGTGCAGTCCGATAAGCCGTTCACTTCAGATTCGTTGATCGTCATGGAAAAATTAAACGCAGCGGAACCGCGCGTTGTGGTGCCACTTAAGCTTGCTAATAAACGAGCAGCTCTTTTGCTTTGTTACCGATTTTTGGGACATAAGACAGAAGTTAGGGCAGCCGAGTTACAGCTCTACCAAATGTTAAGTACGACGATTCTCGTCTCTCTACTCGCTGCCAGGCTTGTTACTATATCTGGTAGGGATTTTTCCAATCGGAGTGATTTACTCGCGGTGATGTTACCTGGGGAGGCCGAGTAATGAACGATTACACTGCACTCGTTGTTGAAGATTCTCCGACCATGCGTCAACTCCTTGTCTCTGCTTTGGGGCAAATGGGAGAGCTTAAGATACTTGAAGCTGAAGATGGCGTTGATGGTCTTAAACAAATGAGAGAGCATCAAATTGACATTTTGATTACTGATATCAACATGCCGATGATGGATGGTCTTAAATTGGTCGGGATGGTTCGTAAGGATCCAAAGCATCGCGACATCCCAATTATCATTGTCACGACTGAAGGCGCACGTGAAGATCGCGATCGCGGCTTATCTCTTGGAGCGGATGCTTACTTGGTCAAGCCAGTGAAGCCATCAGAGGTCGTAGCCACTGTCGGTGATTTGTTAGGGCTCTACACCTAACAACCGTCTCTGAATACGAGCTGCTTAAAGCTCGTTTCCCTGAATAAATACAGAGTGAAGAGGAGCCGCTGCTGGGTTGTAAAGCAGCGAGCGCCAATCTGCGTGATCTAAAACGATAAAGTCAGCGCGTTCTCCCGGGCTTAGAGAGCCTCGGTCGTTTAAACCAAGTGCTTTCGCACCGCCTCGAGTCATCCCCCAAAGAGATTCTTCCAGTGAGAGTCCACACTGGGTCGCACCCATGGTGGCGCAGAGAGGAAGATCTATAACCATTGATGAGCCGGGGTTACAGTCTGTGGCAATCGCAACTTCGCATCCCGCATCTCGCAGTGCTCTACCGTTTGGCCAGTTAGCGCCGCCCAAGAAAAGACCACAGCCAGGAAGAATGGTTGCGATGGTTCCAGCTTGAGCCAATGCCTCACGACCTTGCGCAGAGGTTAACTCTAGATGGTCAGCAGAAAGTGCACCCAGCTCGGCGGCCAGCGCAGCACCTCCGCCTTCATGAAGTTGGTCCACATGAAGCTTGATTTTGAGCCCCGCGGCCTTTGCGCGCTCAGCAATGTAGCGGCACTCATCTGGGGTATAGGCAGTGGCTTCAACGAACACATCACAAAACTGAACCGTCTGACTCGCAGCTGCTGGCCCCAACACTTGGCTACAGAATTCATCGATATACTCTTTGCGGTTGTCGCGGCGATTGGGCGGAATCACGTGGGCGAGTGCTGTTGCAAAAATGGTTTGATCTGGAACCGTCTGGCGCAGCTTTTGGATGACCTGCAGTTGTAAGTTTTCAAGTTCTGGTTCTAAGCCATAACCTGTTTTGATTTCTAAAGTTGTGGTTCCTCTTGCCAGCATATTCTGAAGGCGCTTTTGCGATTGGGTGACAATCGAACTGAGCTCCGTGGCGCGTAGAGCTTCAACCGATCGAACAATGCCGCCCCCAGCTTTGGCAATCTCTTCATATGTCTCGCCGCGGGTTCGACGGGCCATCTCATCCATACGGTCACCGGCAAATACAATGTGCGTGTGGGAATCGATGAGACCCGGTAGGACTGCGCGTCCTTCTAAGTCGATGGTGGTGTCCCCATCGTTGATGGTTGCCGAATCCTGTGGTCCGGCAAAAACGACAACGCCATCCGAAACACTGAGTGTGGCCTGCTTAACCACCTCGATGGGTGAACGGGTATCGCCCTCATCTAGGAAGGGGCGCACCAGCTCTGAAATACCCTGATAGTGTATGGTACCCATGGATTATAAACCGGGAACGTTTACGCCGCGTTCTCGGGCCACATCTTTAGCGAGGTCGTAACCTGCGTCCACGTGCCTTACGACGCCCATACCAGGGTCACCTTGAAGAACACGTTTGATACGCTTGTCAGCTTCTTCGGTACCGTCTGCCACGATAACCATACCAGCGTGTAGAGAATAGCCGATGCCTACACCGCCGCCGTGGTGAAAGCTCACCCAGCTTGCGCCATTCACAGCATTGAGCATCGCGTTTAAAATAGGCCAATCAGCCACAGCATCGGAACCATCTTTCATGGCTTCAGTTTCTCGGTTCGGGCTTGCAACGGAGCCGCAGTCTAAGTGGTCACGCCCAATAACAATGGGGCCTTTTACCTCACCTTTTCGAACGAGTTCATTAAAAGCCAGGCCTACCTTTTCGCGCTCGCCATAGCCGAGCCAGCAGATTCGAGAGGGCAGCCCTTGGTACTGAATGCGCTCTTGAGCCATGTCAATCCAGCGGTGAAGCTCGGGCTTGTCGATGAGCGCTTTGACACATTCGTCTGTACGCTTGATGTCTTCAGGATCGCCGGAAAGTGCGACCCAGCGAAATGGACCCATTCCTTCGCAAAACAGTGGGCGAATATAAGCAGGTACAAAGCCTTCAAAAGCAAAGGCGTCTTCAAAGCCGCCAAGCTTAGCTTGTGCTCGTAGGTTGTTACCGTAATCAAAAACGTGGCTTCCGCGTTTTTTCATATCCACCATCGCTTTGCAGTGGGCAGCCATCGATTCTTGAGAACGCTTTACATAGACTTTAGGATCGGCCTCTCGGAGTGTGTCTGCCTCTGCCATCGTCATGCCGTGAGGCACGTAACCGCCTAGAGGGTCATGAGCTGAGGTTTGATCTGTGACTAAGTCGAAGTCGTAGCCTCGTTTAGCGATTTCGGGAAAGACATCTGCAGCGTTGGCACAAAGCGCAATAGAGACCGCCTCGCCCTTAGCTTTTGCTTCGTCAATACGGGCCAGTGCTAGGTCGAGATTGTCAGCTACTTCGTCGAGGTAACGGGTTTCGAGGCGCCGCTGGATTCGCTGTGGGTCCACGTCGATTGCAAGCATACAGGCACCGGCCATGGTGGCCGCTAGAGGTTGCGCTCCGCCCATACCGCCAAGTCCGCCGGTTAAGATGGACTTACCGCTGAGATTTGCATCGCCATAGTGGGTTTTGCCGGCCGCGCAGAAGGTTTCGTAGGTACCCTGCAAAATTCCCTGGGTTCCAATGTAAATCCAGCTACCCGCAGTCATCTGGCCATACATCATCAGGCCTTTTTTCTCGAGTTCGTGGAAATGATCCCAGGTAGCCCATTCTCCGACCAAGTTGCTGTTGGCGATTAGGACGCGGGGTGCATCTGGATGGCTCTTCATGATCGCGACGGGCTTGCCCGATTGTACCAGGAGCGTTTCGTCGTCCTCGAGATCTTGAAGGCTTTTGACGATGTTGTCGTATGCTTCCCAGTTTCTCGCGGCTTTTCCTGTTCCGCCGTAAACCACCAGATCTTCTGGACGTTCTGCTACCTCAGGGTCCAGATTGTTCATAAGCATTCGTAATGCAGCCTCTTGAACCCAGCCCTTACAGCTTTTTTCTGTGCCTCGTGCGGCTCGAATTACCCGTGACATATGGTCTTCTCCTCGGTCTCAGAACTCTGTGCGGCTGAGTTCGTTTGTTGCCTATTGACCCCTTTTTTCAGGAGTATCAAGGGCCGCATATAACGCGAGAATTGCCGAAAGAAAACCTTACAAAGATGACGCGTCGCGCAAGTATGTCGAACCTATATTGGCACTTTGGTCCCGGTAGTGTATCTCCCCTCTACGAATCTGGAAAACTGGAGGAACCTATGGGTTTACGCAATTTGAGTTGGATGATCGCTTTGGCCTCGTTGGTCGTTGTTGGATGTAATGAACCGCGCTTTATGGGGCGAACCATGGGCTCTTGGACCATGGATCTAGAAAGTGACAATGATTACGCGCGAAGAGCGGCTTGTGAAGCGATTGCAACGGCGGGACCTGCTGGTGCTCCGGCTGTACCGGCCATGGCTAAGCTCCTAGACGACGTAAACGACGGGGTGCAGACCTATGCTGTAAAAGCGTTGGCAGCAGTGGGCCCGGCAGCGATTCCTGAACTTGAGAAAGTTTTAGCTCAGGAACAAGTACCGAATGTGCGCTTGAATGCAGCGACGGCTTTGGTGCAAATTGACCCAGCCAACGTTAGCGGGCGTGATGCTCTCTACGCGGCTTATACCGGTACGGGAAATGCCAAGATCGCACGCGACGCAGGACATATTATTGTTCGGCAAAAAGGCGCGTTGGTCGATCTCTTGATGAAGGGGGTTCAAGATACTTATGAGCCCATCAGAATTGAATCAGCTCGGTTGATGGGTAAAATCGGAACTCCGGCTGCTCCTGCGGCGGATACGATGATTAAACTGATTCAAGATGAGACACAGCCTCCGATGCTTCGACGCACCTTGGTCTCAGCTCTGGCAACAGTTGTTACGAAAGAAAAAGCTGCACCCGTGTTTCAGGCCTTGGTTGATAACGAAGAAGGCGACGGCGACGTGACTTCAATGGCCGGCGACATGCTTCGTTACATTGGTGAACGTGAAGCTGTAAGCGGCAACGAAGTTGACCCCAATAGCCCTGAAGCCAAAGCAGCAGCTTTGGAAGCAGAAGCCAATGCGCTGGATGCAGCGGCAGGTAAGTAATCAAAGAAGCGAGCTTATTGTGAACAATAGAATATTCCTTTCGAGCGTCCTTATATTGGGTGTTTTAGTCACCTCTGCGCCGGCTTTAGCCATCGTAAATGTTTTACCAAGTGGAACCCAGAAAGATGGTTTTGCGGGCAAGTTTGCAACATCGGTTACCTGGCGAACCGGCAACACAAATTTGCTTCAATGGTCGGGCAGTGCGAATGCTTCTTACCATCACGCTGACCACGGCCTGTTGTTTAAGGCGCAGGTTACCTACGGCTCAAAGAGTGAAGAAGTTTATATTGCTCGTACCTTTGAGCATATCCGCTATCGTTACACGTTAACGGACTGGCTAACGACTGAAGCCTTGTTTCAGCACCAGTATGATATGTTTAAGGCACTTAAGTTCAGGGCGCTTCTTGGCTGGGGGCTTGCAGCGAATTGGCAGCCCTTTGAGAATCTAAGCATGGTGCTTGGCTCAACTTATTTACTCGAGCGTGAAATTGAAGGGACCGATGAACCCATCACGATTTCAAGTTTCGCAGATTTTGACCACCGTTGGTCCAACTACGTTCAACTGGGCTGGAATATCACCGAGACTATTGGCTTGAACTCCACCAACTTCTTGCAACCGCGCCTGGACGATTTTTCAGATCTAAGAATTTATTCTGAAAATAGCTTAACGGTGAAGGCGAATGATATTTTTTCCGTGAAGGTCTCCTTTAACGCAACTTACGACAGTGAGCCCTACAGTGATGTCGATACAGTGATCGAGTCTCTAGATACCAACCTAAAGACATCTCTTGAGTTCAGTTTTTAGAAGCCGCTTCCTAAGCGTTAGAGCACTCCTGGTTTAGGTGGAGCCGGGCTGTTGACCCGTGCGGGACTTTGGGTACTCTAACCACTATGACCACAGCACTTGATACCTTATTCGTTCGGGACACACCTCTGAGGATTCTCGTGGTGGGCGATGTGATGATAGATGGTTACCTTGAAGGTGATGTCGGTCGGACTTCACCCGAGGCCCCCGTACCCGTTGTTCTCTCGAAAAATACCCGTCATGTTGCAGGCGGTGCTGCAAACGTAGCCAATAATCTCAGAGCTCTGGGCTCTCATGTTACCCTGGCCGGATTTACCGGGGATGACGCTGAAGGAAAGACTTTGGCACATTTGGTTCAGGCTGCAGGTATTGAGCATTGCTTCGTAAAAGATCCCAGCAGACCGACAACTTATAAGCTTCGGATCGTCGCTCAAAACCAACATATGTTGCGAATCGACAGAGAGTCCAAGAACCTGGCAACCGCAGCTATGACGGATGCGCTCTGGAACAAGATAGAACCTCTTTTAGCGCGGGTTGATGGGGTCGTTGTTTCTGATTACGCCAAGGGGGTTGTAGGCATCTCATTAATGAATCGCCTTATAGCTGAAGCTACGAAGCTTGGCCTGAAAGTCTGCGTCGATCCAAAAGGCCGTGATTACAGCCGATATCGCGGTGCTTATATGATTACCCCCAATCGCCGGGAAGTTGGCGAGGCGGCTCAGCGAAATATCGATTTACCTGAGGATTTCCAGCAAGCGGTTGCAGAGCTGAAGGAGCAAACCCAGGCAGAGGTTGTTCTGGCCACTTGCGGTGCAGACGGCATGCTTGTTTATGAGTCGGATAAGCAGGCGTTGAGATTACCTGCCCAAGCCTCCGAGGTGTATGATGTGACGGGTGCTGGCGATACAGTGATCTCAGTTGCAGCCATGGGAGTTTTTTGTGGTATGGCCGTAAGCGATGCCGCTGAACTTGCCAATATTGCAGCGGGGATAGCGGTCGGAAAGTTCGGAACCGTGGTAGTCTTACCGGAAGAGCTAAGGTCAAGTGTGGCTCGCGGTGGCAGTGACCAGTATGCAAAGATTTTGGATTTCGACGAGGCGGTATCGGTGGCTGAGAGGTACCGGCAAGCGGGTAAAAATATCGTTTTTACAAATGGTTGCTTTGACCTGCTTCATGCGGGCCATGTTCATTACCTGCAGCAAGCGCGGCTCAGTGGCGATCTCTTAATGATTGGCCTCAACACAGATGCATCTGTTCAAAGGCTTAAAGGCCCCAAGCGCCCCATTGTTCCAGAAAAAGAACGAGCCGCTGTACTTAGCGCTCTGGAGTGCGTGAGTCATGTTGTGCTCTTTGATGAAGATACCCCGAAAAATATAATCGAATCACTTAAGCCTGATGTTCTCGTCAAAGGTGCTGACTGGCCGGCCGATAAGGTTGTAGGCCGTGACTTTGTCGAAGGTAGAGGGGGCAAACTTGTCCTAATCGACACCTTGGAAGGCCGCTCCAGCACTGAGATCGTGAATACGATTTTAGCGAGAGAAAGTGCTAACACCCAGGCGGGCTAAGATTGCCTATAATCGTTTTAAATAAGCTGGTGAACCCTTCACAATAGCTCCACAAATAGCCTATGAATGCCTCTCTGCGCCGAGCCCTATGGCTCTCGCTGGACTTCAACTTGTATGAAGGGGAGCTCGGAATGATTCATAAAACGGGTCAGGTCATGGTTCAAACTCATGGCCTCATAAAAGACTATGGACCTAATCGCGCTGTTAAAGGAATTTCCTTCGAGGTCTCTAAGGGTGAGGTCTTAGGTTTTCTCGGTCCAAATGGTGCAGGTAAAAGTACCACCATGAAAATGCTGACGGGCTTTCTAAAGCCAACGTCGGGTTCAGTCACAGTTGGCGGAATCGCGGTGGCGGACGAGCCATTGGAGGCGCAGCGCCGCATTGGCTATCTGCCGGAAAGCGCGCCCATGTACGACGACATGATGGTCGTTGATTTTCTACATTTTGCGGCAAAGCTTCGAGGCGTACCACTGGACCTTCGCAAGAGCCGCTTGATGGAAATTGGCCAGCGCTGTGGATTAGAGAAAGTTTTAGGTAAAGACATCGGCCAGCTTTCTAAAGGATACCGTCAGAGAGTAGGACTTGCGCAGGCACTGGTTCATGACCCTGATTTATTGATTCTCGATGAACCAACCTCCGGGCTCGATCCCAATCAAATCGTTGAGATTCGCCAGCTCATTCGTGAATTGGGGCAAGAAAAAACAGTCATTTTATCAACGCATATTCTCCCAGAGGTCCAGGCTACATGTAGCCGGATTGTCATCATTAATGATGGTGAGTTGGTTGCCGATGATACGCCAGAGGCTTTGATGGAGCAGCAAGAAGGCGGCCAAATAAATGTTGTGGTTGCTCCCCGAAACGGTACTCCACTTGAGCGGAACCGAATCCAAGAGCATTTCCAGGGCTTACCTGGCGTAAGATCTGTGGCCCACACCGATGGTGACGGGCAGGGCACCCTGGGCTTCAAAATTCGCACATCGGGAACCGATGACCCAAGAAGAGATATTTTTGGCGCAGCCGTGGCACAGGATTGGGTTCTTTTAGATTTACATCGAGAGCACGTTTCTCTCGAAGATACTTTTAGACGCTTAACTCAGGGGTAGGGAGATTATTGATGAATCCCATATTAACAATCGCCGGGCGTGAACTGAAAAGTTATTTCGATTCTCCAATCGCGTATATTGTGGTCGTTTCATTTCTGTTGGTTGCAGGTTGGATGTTTTTTGGTTCGTTTTTCTTAATGGAACGAGCGGATATGAGAATGTTCTTTGCTCCATCACCATTTAGTCCTTCGATGCTGCTGGTTATCATGGTTCCTGCACTCACGATGCGCCTTGTGGCCGAAGAAAAGAAATCAGGAACGATTGAGTTTTTGACAACGATGCCGGTTACGGACACTCAGGTTATCCTCGGGAAATTCCTTGGCGCTTTTGCCTTACTAAGTTCTGCTATCTTAGCCACACTCATCTATGCGGTTTGTGTAAGTTTCGTCGGGGATTTGGACTGGGGTCCAGTAATCTCCGGTTATGTTGGCCTCCTGCTTTTTGTAGCGGCTATGACTGCTATCGGCCTTTTGTGTTCAACATTAACGAGTAATCAAATCGTGGCCTTTATCATTGGCTTTCTGGTTTGTGCGGGACTCTATTTTGTTTATTGGCTGCAGTTTTTCATGCCTCAAGGTCTGGGCGCGATTGTTGAGTACCTGTCCTTAAGCTTCCATCTTGATAATTTGGCGAGGGGCGTGATCGATACACGCGATGTTCTTTACTATTTGAGCGTAACTTCGGGTGCACTCTTCTTGTCGGTTCAATCGATGAACCGTCAGCACGCGTAAGGAGTGGGTGATGAAGCAAACTAAGACTATAGATAAATCGATTTTGGTATTCGCAGTCATCGGTAGCTTAATTGCGTTAAACGTTTTGGCGCTTGAGATGTTTGCAAGAGCAGACCTTACGAGAGACGGACAGTTTACGCTGAGTGACGCCACAGTTAAGAGCCTGGAAGAATTACCAGACCCGGTTCGCATCGATGCTTATTTTACGGCGAACTTGCCGGCGCCTTATGGAAACAATGCTCGGTACGTGCGTGATTTGCTCGAGGAGTATTACGCTCGTAATAGCGCTGACTTTAGCTTTCAATTTATAGACCCCGCAACTGCTGAAAGTGATGCAGATAAAGAGAAGAAGAAGAACGTTCAAAAAGATATTTTCGGACGAAGTGTTCGGGAGGCAACCGAACTCGAGACGAAGCTTCAGGAGCTTGGTATCCCTCCGGTTGAGTTGCGTGTGAATGAAGATGATAAGCTTGAGGTGAAGCGTATTTTTATGGGCTTGGCTCTTCATTATGGTGACCAAACCGAGGTCATTCCTGTTGTTCAAAACACTGCTAATCTCGAGTACGAACTCACAACCATCATCCGCAAAATGGTACGTCCTCGCATACCGAAGGTAGCTTTTTTAGTAGGGCACGATGGCCCTGAACCTAAAAAAGATATGGGGCGACTTTGGGGAATGCTTGGCCAGCTCTACAGTCTGACTGAACTCGATTTAACCCAGATGCCGATGATGGAAGATTTAGACGCTTTGATCATTGCGGGTCCAAAGTCTGCGTTGGGTGCCAATGAAATAAGTCAAATTGAAGAGTTTATTGCAGGCGGTGGGTCGGCGGCGTTTTTACTCGATGCGCTTTCAGTCGATCAGCAAACTTTGCAAACTGAGCCGAAGGTACACGGACTTCAAGGTCTTTTGGCAACTTACGGTGTGGTTCCATCCTCTGAGCTTGTTTTAGACAAGTCATGCTCAACGATTAACGTGATGCGCCAACAAGGTTATATGCGAGTAGCTCAACAGGTTGCATATCCATTTATGCCGGTATCGGAAGATTTAGATAACGAGCATCCTTTGACCCGAGGACTGGGGCAAGTTGCATTACCATTTGCGAGTCCGCTGGTTGTTGAGGATTCGCAGCTTGGTCATGAGGTTGATGTCTTGGTTCGTTCGTCTAAAGAGTCTTGGCTTGCGAATGCGCCATTCAACATGGACCCATTTCAGCGCTGGACGTTAGATGCACTCGGAGAGCAGGCGGCGCATCCGTTGGTGGCTGTTGTAAAATTGAAGCAAACATCGGCGCGTCAATCACGCGTTTTAGTCGCCGGTACATCCAGCTTTTTAACAGACCAGTTCATGCAACGCAGCAACGAAGCTTTGGTTTTGAATTTGCTGGATTGGCTCGTCTTGGATGAAGACTTGTTAGCGGTGCGAACCAGAGGGCTCGCGGCCGCACCATTAGAGGAATTAGAGGATTCAGAGCGATTGACGGTGAAGTACGGGAATATTGTGGGTCTGCCACTTTTGTTCATGCTCTTCGGTATCGTGCGATGGCGAAGACGTGAAGCCCGTCGTCTTACTGCGCAATTTTAGTTTTAGAGAAGGTAATGGAAATGAATAAGTCAACGGGCCTAGCGGTCTTCGTCTGTATCGTCTTGGCCGGAATGGTTTGGGTTAAGCAGGGCGAAAAACAAGAGCGCGGTGTGTCTCGGGTGTCTTTTACGCAGCTGGATAGTACGCAGATCAGCGGGTTGACGATTAAGGGTAAGCACCCTGTGGTTTTAAAGCGTCAGGAAGATTCTTGGACGGTTGAGAGCGGTCGACGTGCCGATGCAACTGCAGTGAAGGCAGCGCTGGATGCTCTTGTAAAGATTGATTCTACCAACTTGGTTACGCAGAAGCCTGAACGTTTCGCAGAATTAAAGGTCGACGAGAAAGAGGGAACACATGTGGTTGTCTCGTCTGGCGATTCGGTTGTAGCAGACTTTGTGATCGGTAGCGCCGATGCAGGCGGCTCTTATATCCTGTTCGAGAACAAAGTTTACTCGATGAAGAGAGTATTCCCCGGGACCTTTTCACGACCCACCGCCTCTTGGGTCGACCGGCGTGTGGTCCAGGCAGAAATGGATGCGATAGCGCGGGTCGAGATTAAGGTACGGGAAAGTGAGTCTTATAGCTTGGTGCCCAGTGCTGATGACACCCGAGCATGGTCACTGGCCAATGCTTCGGTGCTGCCTGATGGGTTTCGTTTTGACCACGCGGCCGCCTACCGTCTCGTGAATGCATTGTCTGATTTACGTGCACGTGAATTCGTCGACGGCGCAAGTCATGAAACTATGGGTCTTGGTGAGGAGGCGAGCCGAGTTGTTGTACATTTCAAGGACACCGGCCGGGCGGCTCAAACCTTGGTGATAGGCCAGGAGGCTGGGAGTAAATTGGTCTATGGCAAGGTCTTGCCTCAGGGGGATGTTTTTATCTTTTCGTCCCATTCTTCTCAGCTCCTCACTCAAGCTCCTCGTGATTTTCGAGATTTGAGACTTATCGATTTCTCCCTACCCGACGTGCAGAGCTTCGAAATTATGGATGGTTCCATGAAAGCCGAGCTCAAACGGCAAGGGGAAGGGTGGGTGGTTGGCTCAGCTAATCCACCGTTGCCTCAAGGTTTCGAACTGGATGTCTTAGCTGTGGAGGCCCGGTTACAAGTTCTTAAGAACTACCGAGCCAAAGCACTGGCTCCTGATACAAAGCCGCGCAAAACCAAGTTTAAACGTTCGAAAAAGCAGGTACGCGTCACGTTGGGAGACGGATCGACCCGCAAGATTGAGTTCGGCGCAGTCGCCGACGTGAAAGGCGAGACCATGCTTTATGCACGAGGCGCCATCGATACCGCTCTATATTACGCAGACCAGGGCTCTTTGGGCGCAGTTTTGAGCGATCTGAAGTCGATGGGTAAAAAGGTTGCACCCCAGCGGCCCAATCTGGGTAATTTAGATCCGAGTTCATTGAGCCAATTGCCGCCCGAAATTCGTAAGCAGATTTTGATGCAGTTAGAGCAAGAAGAGCAAAAAAAGAAGATGCTCAAGGCTTTTGAGAAGCAACGCACAGTTAAACCGGCGCTAAAAGCCGAACAAGTGAGATAACTTGTAAATAGGGCACTCTGGTGAGTTGACACAGGACCAATTATCCGTATCACTGCTCAGTGAAATG
>JABJBS010000200.1 GCA_018668695.1 Deltaproteobacteria bacterium | reverse complement strand
CTCTGCGTAATGTCCGACATTAAATAGCCAAACTCTTTGAGAAGCTTGTTCTGCCTATTTTTAACTTTGAGCTGCGTGGAACAAACACTCTCCACCGCTGTTTTACAGGTCTCTAGGTGTCCCACCAGTTCCTTGAAATCAACCTCGGTAGAATCGTTGTCTGCCACCAGTGCCAAAGAATCTTTAACTTCCATCAAACGCTTCATCACCATTACCACATCTGAACCCGTGGAATGGTCATAATAAACACGCTCAACTCGAAGCTGGATATCGGACACGGTTAGATTGACCTGAGGAAGAAACTCGCAAGGCGTAAGTTGTTGACTGCTCGTGCTTACCTCCGCGGATCCAGCCGAAACGCAACCCACCAGAAGGAAAACCGCACCGGTTAGAATCACGCCCCGTAAATACAACTTGAAGCTCACCACCATAGAACAACCTCTTCTTAGAATACTCGATAAGATTACCGTGTAAACCTAGCATGTTCCAACGCGTTGTTGCCAGCACCCAGGGATATACGTTTAGATGAACCGAGGGAGCCATGGCGCAGTGATTTACTCAGGTATATAAAGAGTCCAAACAACCTGCCTCGAAGACGACAAGAGGAATCAGAGCAGCGAATGACAAAGATAGTTAGAAAACTACTTAATTTTTTCCTAGGGCTCGTGAAGTGGCCTCTCGCTTTCCTCATGATTTATCTCCTACCCGACTCTATTTTAGAGATGTTAGAGCTGCTTGAAAAAAGCGAGCTTGAGTCGGACCAGGTGGCCCCTTTTATCTATGGTTTCCTGGGATACTTTGCCGCGTGGTTTGTTCTCTTTAAGCGATATTTTATGGGGTCTTGGTTAAGTACCCTCGAGCACGAGCTCACCCACGGACTTTTCGCAGTCATCACCTTCCATAAAATTACTGAGCTGAAAACGAGCTACCTCTCGGGAGGGCACATTCGCTACACCGGCGGCGGCAACTGGTTGATTACCATTGCCCCCTACTTCTTCCCCACTCTTAGCTTTTTAATAATGGGAATTCTGAGTATCGTAGGAACCGCTGAAACACCGTGGCTCAACCTGGCTCTTGGTGTGTCTGTAGCCTACCACCTAACCTCTACCTGGCATGAGACCCACTTAGGACAAACCGATATCAAAGAGGTGGGTTACCTATATTCTTTTCTTTTTCTACCGGCCGCTAACATTATATCCTATATTGCGATACTCGCATTTGTGCTGGGAGGTCCAGGCCAGCTGCTTGAATCTCTCTCATTTATCCAAGAGGCCATGGCGTGGACACCTTAGAGCAAAACCATTGGATAGAACTGTGTAAGCGGCATGCTCACGAGGAGCAGCTTTCCGATGTGTGTATTCAAGTTCTTAGGGCGTTTGGCTCATCTGCAACCCAGGAACCCAGCGCGCCCAACTTCCAGCAACTCCAAGAGAACTGCGCCACGCAGCTCGATCTACTTCCAGGTCGAATTGTTGCAACTCTGGATGGGGAAATAGACAAAGACCAAGCACAGCTCTTCTCGAGACGGTTCCAATCAGTCATTGAATTACTGGAGAAGCAAGCCGCGATGTTTCAAGAAGCGGTTCTCCTTAAAACGGGCTTAATTATTCGCACCCACCAAATCCTAAACGCGCCTGGGCCAAGAGCACTTAGGGTTCGAGCCGTTGTCGACTTTTACTATACTCAGGCTGCCATCATCTACCACCGCCCTGAAGATCCATCGCTTGTGCAAAATTATCAAACTCTCATCGACCAAACACCGTGGCAAGATCTCGGAAACGGAGCATCTTGGAAGAAGGTCGAAGGCCTGACTCAATTTGGGCCTATCCATGTAAATGTTCTCAAGCTCACCCAGTCTCGTATTCGGGCCGTCGATTGCCGAACCCACGCATCGGGCCTATCTCTTGAAGATTTTGCCGCCGCTCAAAATGCTCTGGCTGCCGTGTCGGGTGGTTTCTTTTTGTATTCCGAGCCGGACATTCAACCACCCAGCATTCGCACCGATCCCGTAAGCTTTCTCATGGATCAAGGAACGATTTATAACCCGCCGGTACTTTGTCGCGCGACACTCATGCAGACACAGTCTGGCGCCACAAGCATCAGCCGGGTCGGCCCTCAAGGATTAAGGTTTCGCTGGGAGCATGGACCCATACTCAAGGTAGAATCTCATAATAGAATATCAGACGCCAATGTACGAAGCTTCAATAGGGCTTTTGGACGGGTTGCTCCTGCAGGCCCCACCAATGTGGCCATAGTCGGCAATACCGTGGTCAGTGTGTCAAAAGGTGAACTTGAGATCCCACTTGCAGGACTGATTGTGAGCCTAACCGGTATCGATGCTCCAGAACCCGGCACACCGATTCAATGGCTCGGCTACGAAAGCTTTGACCACGACCCACTTCATACGGCGATGGCTGGCGGCCCTTTACTACTCGAGCAAGGAGCAATTTGTATCAACCGAGAAGTCGAGGACTTTCAAGAATCGGCACCGCCGGTCACCTTTTCACAAGACGAAACGTTTGATCAAAACCTCCTGCCACGAATGGCAGCAGGGCTTAATGAGGCCGGAGTTCTTTTTTTCGCGGCCATCGACGGGCGTAACTTTCATCAAGCACCTGGGATGACCCTCAAACAAACAGCCGAGTGGATGAAAGCACTGGGTTGCCATAGAGCAATGAATCTAGATGG
>JABJBS010000199.1 GCA_018668695.1 Deltaproteobacteria bacterium | reverse complement strand
GCGGTCACAAGTTTATACGATGCGATTTCCCCAGCACCTCAGGCATTGGTGGCCATTGGCTTGCCCTTGGCCGCGGGTAAAATCATCACTGCCCTGACTGCCAAGTTCAGTGGGGTATTGGTTGTAACCGATGGAATGCTGAGTGATGACTTCTTTGACGGCGTTGACTCCTCGTTTTCAGATTGGTTGGAAAACGCAGACAACAAGGTTGTTGCAACGACGCCTTATTACGGCGGAGCTGCTGCGACCAATTCTGAAGCTTGGACGAACCGCCTCAAGGCAACCACGGGTGATCCACTCAATGACGCGAGTGCATTTACGCCCATGCATGCCGATTGCATGTACCAGATTGCTTTGGCTCTTCTGCAAGGAAATGCGGATGGCCATGGGATGACTCAGAAAGCTGCCTATGAGGGTATGAAGAGCTTTAAGTTTGATGCAGCACAGAGCTCGGCTCGAACAGCAGTGGCTCCGAATAGCGATGGTTTTGTAGCCGCAAAGGCGGCAATTGATGCAGGGACTCCCGTTTATCTCAACGGTGCTTCGGGACCTCAAATATTCGATGAACGCGGCGACCGCCATTATATTCTCCAGTCTTACGGAACACTCTCTATCGTGGAGACCACCCTTGGTTATGATTGGTCCTTGGATAAGCTCTGGGAAAACCTAGAGCCTTAAGTCACCGGTATTGAACTGGCTTCTATCGCCGGCCTCAGATCTTCAAGGAGATTTGAGGCCGGTTTTTTTTATTATTTGGAATAAGGGGCATCCATGCGTAAAGTTGTATAGATGTCTGAAAATAGAAATGCTCAAAGTCGAACCATGGATTTACGCGGTGCGACCACCGTTGGCGTCGGTGCGATTGTTGGTGGGGGCATTTTTGTATTAGCGGGCGTAGCGTTCGAGGCCACGGGGCCGGCGGCCTTATTAGCATTTCTCTTCAATGGGCTCATCGCTCTCTTAACCGCATTAAGCTTTGCTGAAATTTCAACGTCATTCCCGCAGTCGGGCGGTGCCTACACTTTCGCTAAGAAAGTATTATCGGTGCGCGCAGCTTTCGGCGTGGGCTGGTTTATGTGGTTTGCCTATATCGTGGCAGGCGTTCTTTATGCTCTGGGTTTTGCCGCCTACGGTGCTCTTTTGGTGGAGAGTATCTTAGATGTTTTGGGCGTGGCTCAACCGGATTGGTTAGGCAGCCGGAGTACGGCTTTGCTATTAGCGCTCTCTGCTATCATTGCCTATTCGGTCTCTTTGATTCGCAAAAGTACAGGCGGTGGAAGCTGGGCGACCAACGGCAAAGTTGTCGTTTTTGTGGTGTTAATTCTAGCAGGCCTCTTTGCTTTGATGCGCCAGCCTTTAGAGCAGACCGCCGCCAACATGACGCCATTTTTTACCGAGGGCTCGATAGGGCTTTTATCGGCGATGGGTTTTACCTTCATTGCTCTGCAAGGTTTCGACCTCATTTCGACCATAGCCGGAGAAATTAAAGAGCCGGGCAGAGTCATCCCGCGTGCGATGCTCTTTAGTTTAGGCCTCGCATTGGTCATTTATATACCTCTGCTCTTCTTGGTCTCAGCGGTGGGTGTGCCCGAAGGCACCACTATTACGGAACTCTCAGCAAAGCACCCTGAGACCATCGTGGCGCTGGCAGCCAGACATTACATGGGCGAGCTTGGTTATTGGCTGGTGATTATAGCGGCCGTGATGGCGACTCTCTCAGCTCTGCACGCGAATGTATTAGCGGCTTCCCGGGTGGCTCTTTCCATGGCGCGAGATCATACTCTACCGCGTGTTTTTGCAACCATGCACCCAGAGCGTCAAACGCCGGTGATGGCAATTTACGCGACCTCACTAACGCTCATGGCAATTACTCTCATGGTGCCCGATCTTGCGAGTGCTGGTGCGGCTGCAAGTCTTATTTTCTTGCTCTCCTTTGCACTAACGCACGGTACGACCTACCTAGCTCGTAAACGCATGGGCGCCTTGGAAGGCTCATACCAAACTCCATTCTTCCCGCTGGTACCGATTGTGGGCGGGGTGTGCTGCACCGCGCTGGCGATTTTTCAGGCAGTGAACGTTCCCGGGGCTGGTTTGATTGCTTTCTTCTGGCTGGGGCTGGGAAGCCTTCTTTACGTGTCTTTGTTTTCCAAAGGCGCCGAGCTGGTCGATGCGAGCGCTGAGGGCCTAGATCCCACTCTGGTTAAGCTGCGTGGACGAAGCCCTTTTGTATTGCTCCCAGTGGCCAACCCAGCACATGCACAAGCCATGGTGGGGATCGCAAATGCCATGGCTCCAAGCAGTGTTGGCCGTGTACTCCTGTTGAGCATTGTGACAAGCCGAGCCAATGAAGATCCGGATAAAGGATTAAGAGACGCTCAAAACGTATTACAGGAGGCGTTGTCACTTTCGTATTCTCAGGGTCACAGACCTGAAGCCCTGATCACCCGGGCGCCCACCGCGTGGGACGAAATCAAGCGGGTTGCATCTCAGCACCGATGCGAGAGTCTTTTACTCGGTTTGGGTCAGCTTTCGAAGGATACCCACAACCGAGATCTTCAAGATCTTATCGAAGAAGTGGGCTGTGATGTGGCATTGATGAAAAGCCCACCTGAGTGGCAGCTGCACGAAGCTCGAAAAATTCTCGTGCCGGTTGCAGGCCGGGGAACTGAGCACGAACTGCGTGCCCGGTTCCTAGGTAGCCTTAGCCGAGGCAAAGACCGTGAGGTTACTTTTATCTCGGTGGTGCCCGCTTCCGCATCTGAGGCGAGCGTGAAGGATACACGTCAAACCATTGAACGATTGGCCGAAGTGAAGCTGCCAACACACGTCAACGTAGAAGTACTCAAGAGTGATACGCCGGTGGAGGCTATTTTGGAGGTCTCGGAGAACTATGACCTCATCATTTTAGGCCTCGGACGAATCCCGCACGCGAATCTCCTCGAAAACCCCGCCATGCGTATTGCCCATGAGTGCAATACCGCCGCGATTTTGCTGAGCCGCCACAATACCCGCCTTCCTCTTCCTATGATTTTTGACCGCAAAGGCAATTGAACGCTCGACGAATGGGCTCAAAAGGCTATAAACAGGCCCTTGAATTCACAAATTAGGAGCTCACATGCAACGCCGGCCTCTGCCTTTCTTTATCCTACTCGGTTTCAGTCTAAGTCTCTTGGTTGTGGGCTGCAGTTCCGCCGACTCGGATCCTGTTGACTCTTCTGATGCTTCTGACGCCAGCGACGCTTCTGATACGAGCGACGCCTCTGACGCTAGCGATACTTCTGATGCTAGCGACGCTTCCGATACGAGCGACGCCTCTGATGCGAGTGATACTTCTGACGCTAGCGACGCTTCTGATACGAGTGACGCCTCTGACGCTAGCGACGCTTCTGATACGAGCGACGCTTCTGATGCGAGTGACGCTACTGACCCAAGCGATACCGCGGGCAATGATTGCGGCGGCTTCGCTGGACTAACTTGTGACGCAGGTCAGGTGTGCGACATGAGTGAGTATGACTTTTGTGGAAGCGATATGATGGGTACCTGTGTTGTACCTGAAGCGGTCATGTGCACAGAGGAATACGATCCGGTCTGCGGCTGCGATGGCGTGACTTACTCCAATGATTGTTTTCGCCGCGCCGCGTATGTAGCGTTTGGCTCCAACGGTGAATGCGATGTTCCTCAGCCAGATCCTTATGCGGGTCGGCCTATCGGTCAGTGCGTAACCAACGAAGACTGCCAAGAAAACAATACGAACCTCACATGTACCCGAACCGCTCCAGGTGGTGTGTGTAACGGATGCGGTGTTGATGCGGATTGCCCGGGAAGCACAGTGTGTAATCTGGGTGCCTGCGTTATCGAGTGCAGCAGCAGCAATGGTCAGGACGACTGTCCTCCAGGGCTTTACTGCTTAAGCAGCGGCAAGTGCGGCATCAGCTGGTGCACGGGCGGTGAATGCGCGGTGCCGATGTTTGGTTGCAGCGATAGCGGCCGATGTGCACGTATGGAATGTACGGCAGCGATGACATGCCCAGAAAACACGACTTGTGTGGATGACTTATGCATCGAAGATAGGGCACTCTAAAGGTTGTTATGTATGAATCGGCGCCATTGCCCGTAGCGGGCACATCATCACAATGCAGCTCGGATCACCGAGTCAGCATTGTGGTGCCGATCTACAACGAAGTAAAAAACCTCCCCGCGTTTCTCAAAGCATTGGATGAACTGAAGCTACCTTGTGAAAAGGAGCTGGTTTTCATCGATGATTGCTCCGCCGACGGCTCCCGCGCTCTATTGGAAAGCTTTGATTTTAGTTCAAAGGCTGTCTTCATTTTTCATTCAGAGAATAAAGGCAAAGGCTCTGCGGTGCGTGCCGGGATTGCAGCGGCCACCGGTGCGTTTATCGGTATTCAAGATGC
>JABJBS010000198.1 GCA_018668695.1 Deltaproteobacteria bacterium | reverse complement strand
GACCAGTTTTTTCTATTGAGCCACTTCTTGGCCCCCTCCAACGCTAAAGCGCCAGCCGGTTCTAATACCGTTCTGGTTTCTTCGAACATGTCTTTAATCGCCGCACAGATCTCATCCGTGTCAACGAGACACACTTCATCGACGTTCTCTTTAGCAATCTTAAAAGTATTATCGCCGATTCGCTTCACGCTTGCGCCGTCGGCAAACAACCCAACGTGCTCAAGGTCTACAGGCTCACCTGCAAGCAATGCTTGATGTAACGTAGGAGAGTCATCTGGCTCCACACCAATCACCATCGTATCCGGTAAGAGCGTCTTCACATATGCAGATACTCCGGCAATCAAGCCGCCACCGCCCACGCAGACAAAAACTGCATCCACATTGCCGTCTAGCTGCCGAAGGAGTTCCATCCCCACCGTGCCCTGCCCCGCAATCACATCCATATCGTCGAACGGGTGGACGAAAGACAAGGAGTGCTCATTAGCAAATTCAAATGCGGCAGCCTTCGCATCATCGAAGCTTTGACCAATCAATTTGGCAGTACCACCCAAAGAACGCACAGCGTCGACCTTGATAGATGGCGTAGATGCCGGCATGAATATCGTAGCCTCGCAACCAAAATGAGCTGCCGCCATCGCCACACCTTGCGCGTGGTTACCTGCGGACGCGGCAACCACTCCCGCAGCTCTCACTTCGGGACTCAGCTGGGCAATTTTATTGAAGGCGCCTCGAAGCTTGAAGGAAAACACGGGCTGCATGTCTTCACGCTTCAAGAAAACTTCGTTGTCCAAATTCTTAGACAAAAGTGGAGCTTTTTCCACCGGAGTCTGTTTCGCCACAGCGTACACCTGAGCTGTGAGAATACGCTTTAATAAATCCATGCTTCACCTACTCCACTCATTCAAACAAACCGATAGAACACTTGCCTGCGATAACCAACTCTTTTTCGAGATTTACTCTATCCGTAAGCTTATAAATCAAAACGAGTCCCATTCCCGCCCTACCGCTATCCA
Source organism: Deltaproteobacteria bacterium (assembly GCA_018668695.1). Taxonomy (NCBI): domain Bacteria; kingdom Pseudomonadati; phylum Myxococcota; class Myxococcia; species Deltaproteobacteria bacterium. Next base: position 1,232 of record JABJBS010000198.1, on the reverse strand, counting down.
TCCTGAAACGGGTGGTATCTTCGCATCCTGTGCTCGGTTTGCCACCGGTGCATAGCCGCTCGATAAATCAAGCCGCCAATCTCCGAGAATCCACCAAAGTGAACCGCCCACCCCAAGTGCTTGTTCGGTGAGTCCTGCACCTTGAGCCAAGTAGGCATAATCTGAAAACACCGACGCTCCATAAGATCGACTGTTATATTCAACACCTACACGGCCGGCTGCATAATACTGTGCCCAAGCTTCTCCCCAAGACCACCCTGCCAATGGAATAGCGTATGGATTCATTCCACCAAATCGAAATCGAATAATTGATGACGAAGTGCCAGAGCTACTCACCAGAAGCCCGCCTCGAAATTCTGCAAACGGTGTAAAGAGCCAAGTCTTTGGATGGTAGAGCAGTTCGGCCTGAAGCCACGGAGTGAGACGCTCGTTGGCATCTGTTAGATAATCAAGCCCGGCTTGCACCCGAGCCTTCAACGGGTCTGTCCAATATCCAATAAAAGTCGCGGAGTTCAATCTCCATGTATTGGCGGGGATATTTTCATCACGAACAACGTCACTTCTCGGCTTGAATTGGTACCGCCGTGCCTCAAGCTGAACCCCGGCATAAAAGTGGGCAGGAAGATAATGCACATATCCTGTACTAAGCTCTCCGTACATCGCAAGAACGCCCTGTTCCGGCGCATACCGTCCCTCTTGCCACGGTGCGATAAAAAGCTCGGCAGCAAATGCGGCAAAACGAGACCCAAGCCACAAACGACCATAACCGAGTTCTCTATTCCAACGCAGGTCTAATGTATCGGTATACAACTGAGCTACAAATTCACCGTGCCTCAGTCCCAAATTAAGAACACCATGAGGCGCCTCGCTGATTTCGCCCCCCGCTTGCACCTTATACTCCCAAGCCGGTTCAGCGGCGGCAGAGAGCAAAAACCACATAGCTGCCAATCCAGCTATTCGTATCAAAATCATGACAACCTCCTTCGATGGTCATTAGAGCGAAGCTTATGCTGATTAAAGTCAGCGACTCCAGCCCGTCTAGTCCTGTAATCGCCGGGCAAAGGCGGCCGCACTTGAGGAGAGTGGTCGACCACGCTTACTGATAACCGCCAACTCGCGGCTTATGTTGAGTCCAGTGACCTCCACCGCCTGAAGGTGACTATCGGCGCTACGTAGACTAAGCGTACTCACAAACCCTAGACTGCGGGTCGAGCTGACCATCTGCAAGATGG
>JABJBS010000197.1 GCA_018668695.1 Deltaproteobacteria bacterium | reverse complement strand
GTCTAGTGCATGCAACCGTGAAAACGTTGCCACATAACCGGTACTCATATGTTCACCGGCTGCACCAGGCGCGCCATCGATGGCCACAAGGTTTGTGTCTTTGTGTGCAATCTTTAATCGGCTGTGCTCAGCGTATCCCCGAACAAACGCTTCTGTGCTTTCCTCGAGGTTCACCGGAACAGTTCCTAAAACGGCTTGCGCACGGTCATTGGAGAAACTTGCATGGTCTAAAATAGGATCTGCGCTGGCTTCAATTCGGTCCGTTGATTCTTTTACCAAACGCTCTGTGTCTGCATAAAGTTCGCGCCACTCTTCAACGCCGCAACCTTCATAAACCAATTGGGCAAGTCTGGAACTTACATACTCAAGAGCATGGTCGATACCGCCTACAGTTTTATCCAAAACACCGATGGACTGCTGCATGACCTTTAAAATCGCCGCTTCGTACCCCGACTTAAAGTAGGGAACATAAACTTCCACATCATGAGTTTGACCAACCCGGTCTACCCGGCCGATACGCTGCTCAATGGTCGCTGGGCGCCACGGCAAGTCGTAAAGAACCACGTGGTGACAGAACTGGAAGTTTCGACCTTCACCACCTGCTTCTGTTGAAAGCATCAGTTGGGGTCCACTGGGATCTCTAAACCATGCGACCTGACGGTCTTGGTCTCGTGGAGAAAGTTCACGGTGAAAGACTGCGACTTTGCCACCGAAATAGATATCCAAGGCTTCCTTCAGAGCGCGTACCGCAACGGCACTTTCAACAAAGACAAGAAGCTTCTCGCCGCCGCTCTTACGAATCAGCTGAACCAACCATCGTAGACGGGCATCACCTGTAGGCAACCCATCCGAATCTGCTGGCTCATTAAGGACACCGAGAACATGCGGCTCAAGCTGCTGAACCAAAATAGGACTGATACCCCGAGCAATCTCTAAAAGAGCTCCAGGAGTGGCCCACATGGCACGTAACATTTGTCCCATGGTCCGGTAACGCTCAGCATCATCGGTAATCGTCTCTGCGACTTCTAAAACAACACTCTCGCCGACATCGATGAGAATGTCTTGCATCTCAGTAGGCTCAAGCGCAATCGTATGAGGCTGACGCTGCGGCAAACCGCCAACAGGCCCGCGGCGGTTACGAACGACGTAATCAGTAAGCCCGTGCCTATCGCGTAAAAGGTCGAGAACTTGCTCACCTTGCTCCGCTCGTTTTCCATCACTTGGGTCGAGGCTAAGAAGCTCCTCAAAAAGTTCGAGGTCTTCGGGCGCATCGGCCAACAATTCACGGGTTAAACCAGCGGTGACATCGTCGATAGATTCACTGTGGTCCACTGAAAATGCAAGGTGACGAGCCGCGGCACATAAACCCGCCACGCGTTCACGAACTGCGCTAAATGCAGTAGGATCTTCGAAACGGTCGCGGTCCAGAAGTCTAAGAAGTGCGTGATATTCTGTAGGGTCCAATGCCATCGGTGTTGCGGTTAGCAGCAGCATGTTGCGAGTTTGCCCGGCCAAACGTTCAACGAGTTTGTAGGCAGCATTGCCACCAGACTGCTCGTCCCAACGCAAATGGTGCGCTTCATCCACAACAACAAGGTCCCACTCTGCGTGGGTCGCCTGTGCGGTGAGGCGACGACTGCCCGCGACTTTAGGGATCGATGTAATGATACGCTGATGCGCTTCAAAAGGATTGAGTTCGTCGTCCATCTCCAAAGAAGCTTCAATGCGCTCTTCGTCCAACAAGACCAGGAGTTCATGAGACTTACGATAGATTTCTCCAAGCCACTGAATACAAAGTGCTTGAGGAGTAAGGATGAGAACACGCTTGGCTCTGCCTTCGGCTCGAAGACCGGCATAGATCAAAGCTGCTTCTACAGTCTTACCTAGACCAACTTCGTCAGCCAGCAGCAAACGAACTGGGTCATGTGCGATGGCACGTGTAGAAACGTCTACTTGGTGCGGTAACCACTGAACTCGGGTACCGAGAATAGAAGCGACACCGGGCCGTGCACCCCAATCTGCCAATTCCAAACCGTGAACGCGAGTTCTTACGACTTCAGGGTGGACGAGGTTTAAGGTAGCAAGTCGTTCTTTAGGTCCAATGTCGCGGATATCGGGAACCAGCTCAGTTTCTGTGCACGCACGCCCATCATCCAGTTCGTATGTTTTGAGTCTATCGATGTTCTCATCGAGAACTTCAGCGATTCTATAGTCACCACCCGCTCGGTGGCGTACCCGCTCACCCGCTTCGATATCATAACGAATGATGGCACAATCGGCGCGGCGGCTTGTATAAACACGCTCCTCACCAAGGCGTAAGAAATGAACATGAAGGCGTGTGCCTTCAACCTGGGTAATGACACCCACGCCAAGAGTTGGGTCGGCGGGTGACCATACTAATTGTCCGGTTGCACTGGGGAATTGAGCGGTTCGAGACATCTTTTACCTTTAGGTCGCAGGTGTGGCGTTGGGGCGGTCATCACGGCGAAGACCTAGCCAATTGGCGCGTATTTGCCAGACGTGGCCACGTTGCGCAAGGGCCTTCTCCAGCTTAGCCAAGTCAAAAAACAACGCAGATCGTTTGCTAATGTAAGTAGCCGGGAGTAGGCTATTTTTAAGCGGCTCAGTATGGATTAGAGATGCCTCACGTAGACTTATTAGAACTGCCCTATTTTCAAGGGATATCAATCGACGAATTGGTGGCACTGGTGGACAGTATGCCGCCGGTAGAATTCCAAGAGGGTGATTTTATCATCCGAGAATCCGAAAATATTCCTCTATTTATTGTGACACGGGGGAAGGTCGCGGTTGAGAAGAATGGTCCTGATAACCAGATGCGAACTCTGGCTGAATTAGAAGCACCAACCGTCCTCGGAGAAATCGAGTTATTCTGTGAACTTCCTGCTGTTTCGACGGTCAGAGCACTCACCCGAGTGTCCGCTTTCGTGCTGGAACGCTCCACATTTAATCTACTCCGCGACCGTCACAACGGAGCCATTGGGCAGTTTGTATTCAACGTGGCCCGAGTGGCTTGCCACCGCCTCGCCGTAGCCGATCAGCTTCTGGCTGCACGCCCAGTAAACGAGAACCTTCCCCAACTCCGGGAAGATGAGCTGACCCGCATGAATGAAGGCCAGGATTTATCAACGACCACCGGTTGCTTTCGAATCACGGTGCCCGACGAAGACGGTTAAATCAGAGCAGCGACCCCGTCACCGACTTCTTTCGTACCCATTGAGCCACCAAGCTCCAGAGGCATCTTACCCTCGGCTAGAAACGCCAAAACAGCATCTCCAATGGTTTTAGCCGCCTCTTTAAAGCCCAAATGGTCAAGCATCATCTCAACCGTCAGGATAGCAGCAATCGGATTGGCCTGATTCTTATCAAGATCTGGTGCGGAACCATGGACTGGCTCAAAAAGTGAAACGCCGTCCGGGTTGATATTCCCACTGCCGGCCATTCCCATGCCGCCCTGAAGCTGAGCACCAATATCTGTAATGATATCGCCGAATAAATTATTCGTGACGATAACTTCAAAACGCTCAGGGCACTTAATCAGCATCATCGCCAGAGCATCTACATAGAGGTGCTCTTTTTCAATCTCGGGATATTCCTCACCCACCTCAGCAAACACACGTTGCCACAAATCATGTGCAAAGCGGATGGCATTGCTCTTGTCCGCCATCGTCACCTTGGAGTGGCCGTTTGCTTTCGCAAAAGCAAAGGCTGCCCGAATGATACGCTCCACGCCCATTCGCGTGTTCACATCCTCGTTAATCGCGACTTCATGAGGGGTTCCCTTTTTAAAGTTTCCACCCATACCAACGTAGATACCCTCCGTATTTTCTCTAAACACGGTGAAATTGATATCACTGGCTGCTTTGTTCTTGAGGGGGCATAGGCTGTCGGAAAAGCAGCGTACTGGTCTAAAGTTGATGAATAGGTCCAGCTCAAAACGCATACCAAGCAGAATTTCTCGCCCGTGAATCATATCCGGGATCCGAGGGTCACCCAGCGCCCCGAGATAAACAGCGTCGATCTCTTTACGAAATCGCTCGATTTCACCCTTTGGTAAGGTTGTTCCGTCCTTCAGGTATCTCTCAGCACCGTAATCGAGATGCTCGAGGTCAATTCCTAAGGAAAATTTTTCATCTACCACCTGAAGGACCTTCATGGCCTCATCAGTCACTTCAACACCAATACCATCGCCGGGAATAACTGCTATCTTTACCATGGTGGTGCTTATGCTGAGGTGTCTGGCTCGTGTCAACGGCTGGGAGGAAGGTCAACTTGGCAATAAATGCTTTAAGCGCGAGAAATACTGGTCTAAAAATCCGGAATAATGAGTCAAAACCAAGCATTTCGATTTAAAAATACATATTTTTTCATGTCCTTGAGACATTTTGCTAATTACGATAGCAGCACCAAAAGATTTTGCGTTCGAGGTAGAACAACATGAACAATCTGATTTCGACCCTATTGATAGTCTTGACCTTCTCAGTCATCGGCTGCGCACACGGAACCATTGAAGGCACCAACGTGCCCGACACCGAAGAGAACCGCGCCGTTCTTGAAGTGCTCACCACGTTTAGAAGCGCGATGCAGGAGCGGGACGCGGACAAGATTATTACTCTTGTTGCTACGAACTACTTTGAAGACATGGGAACCATCGATCAGGCAGATGACTATGGATACAAGCATCTCATCGAAAACGTGATTCCATCGAGCCTTAAGGTGGCCCAAGAAGTCTACCTCACGTTTGAAATTCACAACATCGAAGTTGATGGTGATTCAGCCTGGGCAGATGTTCGATACAACTCTCGCGCAAAGCTTGGACTAAGCTCCGGCGATCTTTGGGAAACACACAAAGATTTTAACAGAATCGAATTCTCGATGGGCGAAGCTGGCCGCTGGGTAATAACAGCCGGTCTTTAATCAGCTCGCTGCACAGGCCGGTAGAAGTATTTCAGCTTCAAATCTCTCTTTGCCCATATCTTCAAACGACTTCAACCGGTCTTTAAAGTGCCGGTAATCCTTATGGAGTCGGTCTGCGTCTGGCGACACGACAACCTCAAAGTCATGCACCCGCGTAATTTCAAAACGCGTAGCCGCAAAAAGACAAAGGCCATAAAGCGCTTTCTTCTCAGCAGGAGTGAGTCGTCTGTTTTCAGTGTAGCCTTCAACAAGTGCACGCGCACGCGACGGAATCAGTACGTTTTGACTAAATGCCCAATCACACAGTGCTACCGCTATGTCGTAGCTCAGTGCTCCTGTAGAAGCCATTTCAAAGTCTAGAACACCGCAAAGGTCGCCATGACTAAAGCGCACATTATCGATGAAGAGATCACCGTGAACGATTCCCTTTGGAAGATGCTTTGGAGGCTTGTGATCCTCGAGTCTTTTGCGAATCGATTGAAGCTCTGTTGAAATCTCATCAGAAACAGGAATCTGCTCACAATGCGTTAAGATTTCCATCAACCGCTCTAAATCGAACCGGTTTCGACGCCGGCGCCCCAAGTCTCTGCATGCAACGTGCATATCGCTAAGGAATCGACCGACTTGCCTGCAGTGCTCGTCGCTCACTTCAAAGACTGCTACCTCTCGGCCTGGCAGATATTCAAAGATGGATAACTGCTGACGCGGATTGATCGAAACGACGTGGCCGCCTTTGCTGACCCCCATCATTTTCGGGACTTTCAGGGCGTTGTTGGTAAGGTGAACGATCAACTCTTCCTCAAAACGTGCGTCTGAGCGCGTTCGACCTTCTAAAATCCGTAAAATGAAGCGTCCGTGAGTTGTATTGATTTCATATATCGTGTTGATCGTGCCTGCACTGATACCCCGGGCTTCAATCAGTTCCCCGACCGAGAAAACCTGGATGTATCGACGGAGTTCGTTCTCCGAGAGATGTGTATAGACAGCCATAACGGATAAGTAACCGAAAACGGAGTGAAGAACACCCCCTCCCCTTAAACTGACCGTTTATGATATAAGAAGTTGATCGAAAAGTCCGGTTATCCCCCCGGCATGGAGACGTAAAATCATGAGTGTAATGACAAAAACATTTGGTGCCGGCAGCGATATCGACTCTCGCTGTGGAAAATGCAGCATGGAATTGGCTCACGTCATCATCGCAATGGACGGTGTAAGACCTGCCATGGTTCAGTGTAAAACCTGTCAATCAAAGCACAAATACCGTGGTGACGTTGGAAAGCCGAAAAAGAAAACTCCAGTTCGCAAGACCCCCGGCACGCGCCGGACAGCTGCCGCAAAGGTCGCGCCAGTACAAAATTTCGATGTGGTGATGAGCAACCGCGATATCTCCCAAAGCCGAGCTTACCGGGCAACCGAGGCCTTCACTCCAGACGACGTACTCGACCATAAAACTTTTGGTCTTGGAGTCGTCATGAAAGAGCTCAGTGGCAACAAGATTGAAGTCTGCTTTCAAGCAGGTAACAAAATCCTAGTCCATAATCGTTAAATAATAACGATTACCTACATTTACCTACCTTTGGTCTTACCTTTTTATTTGGTTTTCTTCCGATATCGGGTTGATTTTGTGAAAAATTAGTCGATTCTATAAGAGAACCCTCCCCAGGGGGTAAGGCTTAGTCCGTGAGCGTGATCAGATGATCGTAGGTTAGCAGAACTCTTTGCCCGAGAGCTCTAAAACCTGACTCACCCGTGAATACGTTCAAGCGACCCGCCGTCTAACGACATGGAACGCGGTTATGTGCATATCTGCGTTCCAGCCCGGAGATGTAGGTAATCGAGGATGAAAACGTATCTGACCAAAATAGATTTGAATGAGGGACAAGAACCCACCGCCGCCGAGGTAAAAGCAGAACAAGATCTGCTCGATAGCCTCACGGTGTCACCGGTTGAAGCAAAGCCCCGAGTTGTCCAAAAGCGCCACAAAGCGCCGAAGAAAAAGGCTCCTCCCAAGAAGGCGGTGCCTCGTGTGGGCACCATTGATGGCCTGAGCCAATATATGAAACAGCTCAGCCATATTCCCCTCTTCACTGCGGACCAAGAATCCGAGAAAGCCAAAGAGCTGGAGAGTTTCTGTGTTGAAACTTGGTCCATCATTTTAAATCACCCGGGTATGCTCGAAGTTCTGGTTCAAAGCTCAGATGATTTGGAAGCAGAGACAAAAGACAAACTCGCGAAGCTAACGGGCAGTTATAAACGCGCAGCAGCCAAGAGCGATACTTTATCAAAGCGCAAAAACTCCAAGCGCGATGAGCTCATTACTCAAGTAAGTATGGAGTTAAAGAACTGGGACTCTGACAACGCACTCCTTGATAGAGTTCTCTCTGGACTAAGAGGCTTAGTGTGGCAGCCAACGCATACCGCCACCGGTATTTTTGAAATCACGGAAAAACAACTTATCAACCTGGAACGCTCCAGAGGCTTTACCCTTCGCACGAGAAATCAATTCGTCCGAGCCAACCTAAGGCTTGTGATCAGTGTGGCCAAAAAATTCCACAACGACAAACTGGCCTTCATCGATTTGATTCAAGAAGGCAACATCGGGCTACTCAAGGCGGTTCACCGCTTTGACTACCGGCGAGGCTTTAGGTTCTCAACTTACGCACACTGGTGGATTCGACAATCTATTGAACGCGCCATTATCAATAAAGGCTCGCAAGTTCGACTTCCGGTTCACGTTATCGATTCACGGCGGCAGGTTAAGAGAACCGTCAACAGCTTGAACCATACACTTGGACGAAGTCCGTCTTCTGAAGAAGTTGCCAAGTCGCTGCAGCTTCCGTTGGCCAAGGTCGAGGATATTCAAAACGGCATCAATCCTGATCCAGTTTCACTGGACGAGGAATTAAGCAGCAGCGACCCACGACGCTTTGTAGATTTAGTACGCGACCAAAGCCGGCCCGCTATCGATGAAGCTCTGATTCGCGAGAATACCTTAGAACGTATTCGCGATTTAATGGGTCTGCTCAATCCAATGGAAAGAGATATCATCATTCGCCGATTCGGTATTGGGGATGACACCGACCAAACCCTCGACGAGATTGGCCAACGGTACAATTTGTCTAGAGAGCGAGTTCGACAGATCCAAGTTCAAGGCTTGGCTAAAATGAGACGCATGTGTGACCGCCGTCAGATAAGCTCAGTGAGCTAACCCCGCTGACAGCCAGCACAGTAGAATGTGCTGCGACCGCCCTGAACCATCCGCCGAATGATTTTCTTGCAACGCGTACATGGTTCCCCTTCTCGTCCATAAACCGATAATGACTGCCCGAAGTAACCCACCTCGCCATAGCCATTGCGAAAATCGCTGATAGTGGTTCCACCCTTAACAATGGCATCTTGTAATATCTTTTGAATCGCCTCTACCAAAAGGGCGCAGCGTTCTTTACCAATTCGCCTTGCCGGAGTCTTGGGATGAATCCCAGAATGAAATAAGGCTTCCGCTGCATAGATATTACCCACGCCCACCACACGGCGTCCATCCATAATGAAGTTCTTAATGTTCACTTTCATTCCGCGGCTAACCCGGTATAAATACTCGGCGTTGAACTCGGCCTCCAAAGGTTCCGGACCAAGGTGACAAAGCCTCGGGTGCTCAGCAATGCCACTGTATTCAAACGCATCAATCGAACCAAAACGGCGAACGTCATTAAAGACAAGTTGGCCACCACTGGCCAATTCAAAAATGACATGGTCATGTGTACGACGTTCGTGCGATCTTTTTGCCAAACTTAATACACCGGTCATACCAAGATGAACCAACATCGCACCGCCGCCCTCGAGAACGAAGATGAGATATTTGCCGCGACGCGCCATATTGCGAATCGTCCTACCCTTCACCCATCGCTCTAAGTCAGATGGCTCCAAAGTCCAACGCAGACGCGGCTCATAGATAATAAATCCCTTTATGGTATCGCCCCTCAAGACGGGTTCCAGGGTTCGACGCACAGTTTCTACTTCGGGTAATTCAGGCATAACTCACAACTTCATGTAATTTAATGTGCGACGCTGTCACACATAACCTCACCTTATGATCACAATTCATAAAATCCCAGATATCTTGGTTCGCACTCGGCTTCGGTATATGAAACAATTAAATTCACCGGTAATTTCGGTGACCTGCACCGGCTGACTTCTTTTGGGGGAGTAAAAATGAGCCAACTAGCGGATTCAAATAATCGAAAGCATACACGAGTTGCAGTTCATATCTCGGCTGAGATTTATATGGAAGATGGCCCCGTTCTAAAAGGCACAACTCGCAATATGAGTTTCGGTGGTGCCTTCGTTAATCTCGAGATTGATTCAGACGGCTCACCGCAAATCGGTGACAAATGTGAACTCCGTCTTAAGCTTGGTTCTTCAGAAGCGCCACTTACCGTTCCCGTGAAGTGTAAACTTGCAAGAGCAAATTCGGACGGTCTCGGTATGGAATTTCTTTCAACAACAATTGAAGGATACTGGCATTTCAAAAATCTAATGGTCTACAACTCTCCGGAGTCCGACAGACTCTTACAAGAGCTTGAAACACACCCAGGCTTATCGATTAAGAAAGACCAACCAGCATAACAATTCACGAACAATAATGAATATTACTTTGGGGGAAACTCGGCTCAAACTGAGACCGAACACTAGACTAAAATAGCGGAATAATAGCCCAGTTGTGGCCACCATGTTATCCGGTTCATACGGGGTTCATCGAGGGTCACATTATCCAAACAAACGATGAGGATAAACGGCTGTTCCGTCGCAGGGGGAGAAAGAATCATGGCTAACGATTCAGATAAGAAGCAAGACTCTGGTAAAAACGAATTTATGGGCTTTGAAGGAGCAGACCTTGGTGAGATATCCGGTTTGTTCAAGAAGAAAGAACCAGTTCGCGCGGCAAAACCAAAAGGCCGCCGCTCTAAATCCCCGGTTAAAGACTTAAGAACTCTCCTCAGCGAAGCGAAGGAACGTGGCTTTGTTCTCCTCAAGGAAATCAAAAAAGCCATCCCCGATGCAACCAACAACGCTCAGCTTAAAAAAGCGGTTACCCAGTTTGATAAAGCTGGAATTGATGTTTTGGAACGCGCCCGCAAATCACGCGGTAAAAGCACCACCGTCAAAACCGGTGTTTTAGAAAACGATGCATCTGTTGATCCTGTAAGACTCTATCTGCGAAAAATGGGCTCTGCTCCTTTGCTTAGCCGCGAAGGTGAAGTCGAAATCGCAAAGCGTATCGAATCGGGCCAAAAAGAAATCTTCGAGACAATCACTTCTTCTCCAGTTGCAATTCAGGCAATCCTAGAGCTTGCTGAAAAGTTACGGCTCGGCAGTATCGAAATTGCGGAAGTCCTGATGGATCATGAAGACGCTGTGACCGATGAAGAAAAAGAAGCGTTGATTGTAAAGACAGTTAAGAGAATCGAAGTACTGGGCAAGGACTTTGAAGAGTTAATCTCCCAAGAAACATCATTCGCGAAGAAAAAGAAAAACCCTGAGCAAGAGCCTCCTGCCAAACTGGTTAAACAACGCCACTCAGTGATCGAGCAGCTTGAAACACTGCGGCTACAAACTCAGCAGGTTCAGCGCGTGCTCGCAATGCTCAAGGCGTATGTACGCCGCGTTGATAAAGCGGAAAGAGACATTAGAAAACTGTCTCTTCAGTTTAATATCTCGAGCGCCGACCTAAAGTACTTAAGCGTTAAGGCACCCAAGACCACCCGTGAACTCGTCAATAAGTTTGGCCTCGCACCCAAAGATGCAGAAGTCACACTCAAAGGTGTTCACCACTTTACCAAACGCATTCAGCGTGTTGAACAAGAATCGCATGTCACCATCGATTCGTTACGTGAAACGTTTGAAGCCATCAGTTTGGCTGAGTCTAAAACCGAACAAGCCAAGAAAGAATTGGTGGAAGCCAACCTTCGACTCGTTGTTTCAATCGCCAAGAAATATACCAACCGCGGCCTACAGTTCTTGGACCTCGTCCAGGAAGGTAACATTGGCCTGATGCGGGGTGTTGAGAAATTTGAATATCAGCGTGGTTACAAATTCTCGACCTATGCAACTTGGTGGATTCGCCAAGCCATTACACGGGCTATCGCTGACCAGGGACGAACCATTCGTATTCCTGTTCACATGATTGAATCAGTCAACAAAGTGCTCAGAACCAGTCGCTATCTTCTCCAAGATCTTGGGCGTGAACCGACGCCGCAAGAAATTGCAGATAAGATGGACTTGGGTATCGAGAAAGTTCGCAAGGTTTTAAGCATCACCAAAGAGCCAGTATCTCTTGATACACCGATCGGTGAAGATGAAGATGCATCTCTCGGAGACCTTATCGAGAATAAGAAAGTCGCATCACCTGCAGATGCAGCTATCGGCGACAATCTTACTTCTCAAATTCGTCAAGCACTCGCTACCCTAACGCCGCGCGAAGAAAAAATTCTGCGTATGCGCTTCGGAATTGGCGAAAAGAGTGACCATACACTCGAAGAAGTCGGACATGATTTCAACGTCACCCGCGAGCGCATTCGTCAGATTGAAGCCAAAGCACTTCGAAAGCTACGTCACCCTTCACGAACCAAGATTCTATCTAGCTTCGTTGAATAGAGCCACATGACGTCTGCGCATCAAGCGTAGACCCAGTGCGAACAATAGAATCCAACCCATCGGTTGGCTTGATTGGCAAGTGCAACCGCCCTGAGAGCTCGGCAGTTGGCTTTGCTCTTCACTCAACATCTTCGAAACTTCAATGAGCGAGAGTTCAGTTCCGTTATTTCGGATCAACCAAGGGACTCGCTTAAAAACTCCACTCTGAGACAACCTTAGATGCCAATCACCCGGCTCAAGCGCTTCACCTGAAAGCTCGAATTTAAAGTAGCCCGGTTCATAAGGCATGCGGCCTGAAGGCAGACCAACTCTCAACTGTGGCCCCAACAATACAAGTTCAGTGCCTGGCTCCTGCGCCACGCCCTGAAAAATATAGCGACCTGCAGCCGTTTTCTCGAGAGAGTAATCAGATGCCATCTCCTCGTTTGGAAAGGTATCCACCAGAAATACGGCCTGCCCAAAACGGTGAATAGCCTCGCCACTGGAGTCTTTTAGCAGCAGATCCCAAAACCCGCGTTGTTCACGCAATGTACGGTTCAAGTCGTTGAGCTCTAGAAAAACCCGAGCCCCATCAATTCTTAATGGAATGCGGTAGCTACCATTGATTCCCACCCGATAAAGCTCAAGAGTTGCACCCGCTTTCAAGAGCGAAGCCAACGCTTCTGAATCAATATAGCTGTCGTCACTTACACCTGTTGAACGAGTGTTTGAGAGAACACCGAAACGTTCAATTTCAATATCCAAGAGAGGAGCAAGAGTAGGATTCCAAACTACGACTTCACCCTCACCTATCACGAGAGTTTCACGAACCGGTGAAAACCCAAGAGAGGATGCAGTCACGTCGTAAGTACCCGGTGACAACGGACGGTAGTATGCCCCGGTACGAGGATCGGAAAACATCGCGCTGCCGTTTTGCCCCAACGTGATACTGGCCTCAACCGGTTCACCAAGAGTGGTAGTCACGCGACCTTGAAGCCCAGGCTGCTCGTAAAAGCCAAGAGTACTCTCAAGGTGCTGCTCTACCAGCTCTACAATCCTTCGCGTAGGAGGAGCCTTATCAATGCTGACCTCCAAGGTGTAATCGTGCCCTGAGCGGGTGGCATAGAGCCAGTCGGTCGATTCACCATTCACCATGTACCACTGCGCACCATTGGTTATCCAAAAGTCAGGCGCCGAGGTGGTTGCTAAATACTTCTCCCCCACCCTTTGAAACCACGCCTCATCTGGCGACACAGTCTCTTGATAATTCCAAACCCACCCAAGGTTGACGGCTCCCGAGTGAACGGAAAGATTATGGTGGAAGGCCCGCGTCATACTTAAGTCGTAGAGGGCCAGCGTTTCGGGTTCGCTGAATGGATGGTCACCGCTTTGGGATGTTTGTTCGTATGCCCATGAAAAATTACGATTCAAATCAACGCGGTTTGCATTGCGCCTATCGAAAGCCACAAAACCATCCGGGTTGAGGATAGGAATAATCCAAAACTCATACCGATCAACCATTGTCTGAATTGCCGAACCAGTCTCATAACGGCCCAGCAGGGCCCACGCTGTTGCCATAGCCACTTCAGTAGAAGCCCATTCGTCGCCGTGGTAGGCGGCAACCATTCGTAAACAAGGTTCATCTAATTCTCGTTTCGAGATATTATCTGAAACCACAATAGCATCAATGGGCCGCCCATCGACGGAGTGACCGATGACACTTATACGGGCTAATTCGGGATACTGCGCAATCATGGACTCCATCGCCGAGCGCATTGTCTCGGGCGTATGATAATCCCCGCCAATATTTTTCTGTAGGTTTTGAGGCCGAAGTGTTTGTAAGTCGAAAACAACAAGCCGATGCTTTTGTGGCCATCGACCAATTCGCTCCAAATCTTCTTGAAGAACATGAACGTGAATTTCGTCGACGGTTCCGCCTTCGACCATATGCTCAATTTTGGTGAGTTGTGCTGGCGGAAAATCTTCACGCTCGAATGCGATCAGAGACCAAGCCTTAGATTCTCGCGCATTGGCTGCTCTACTGGTTTGAGCACTAAGCCCTCCCCACACCATTGCAATGACAAACAACGAAAACCACTTCATGACTACAGTCTATGAAACGCTACGCATCATGCAAAGCTACGCATCTGCTTTTATGATGCCTTTGCTTCGCAATAAGCCAACAAGCCGCTCAACACATTCATCAACGGGTTGTTCGCTGCTGTCTAATTTACAATCTGGTGCTTGAGGAGCCTCGTAGGGAACAGTAACACCTGGAAAATCCTTAATTTCACCGATGTCAGCCTTGGCGTAAAGCCCCGACGGATCATTCTCTCGGCAAAACTCAATCGGTGCGTCCACATGGACCTCGAGGAATCTATCGGCTCCCACCAACTCTTTTGCTCGAGCGCGCGTATCGGCAAACGGCGCCACAAACGAACAGATACAAAGCGTACCGGCTTCATTCAGTAAATGGGCCATTTCAGATACGCGTCTTAAGTTCTCGTCGCGGCCTTTCACAGAGAAACCGAGGTCTCGCCCTAAGCCCAACCGCATACTCTGGCCCTCTAGAACCATCACATTCACGCCTTCTTCAAAGAGGCGACGTTCCAGTGCGTAGGCAATTGAGCGCTTTCGGGTGCCTGTGAGTCCCGTGAGTAAGAGCGTTGCGGGCTTATGGCCCTGCTTTTCAATACGCTCTTCAAGCCGCACGTGCCCCGCCGCTTCTTGTCGCTCCAGATAGCCACCGTGAGGCGTGCTCTGCCAACTACCGAGATTCGCTTTGTCGGAGTCTTGGAGGGGCCCGATAATCATCGCAGCACCCACGGTATTGTTGGTCATCCTATCGATGATGATAAGCGCCCCCGTCCCAGGGTTGCGGCGGTAGGGATCAAAGGTAATCGGATGATTCAACGTGAATGCACATCGGCCAATCTCGTTAAGCTCAAGCGAGTCAGCATCCGTTTTTCGGAGTGTGTTTACATCCACTTGGTACCGAAGGTCTGAAATTCGACCCGGCACAACCTGCGTGCTTTGCTTAATCACATAGCTCTTATCCTGGCTCATCGGCGTGTCGCTCATCCACACCACCATGGCCTCAAAACACCGGTCTACAGTGGGCCGGTTTTGAGGATGCACCAACATATCACCGCGGCTAATATCGGTTTCATTCTCTAAAACCAGGGTTAGCGCCTGAGAGGATACACCAGACTCAATCAGTCCGTTGGCATCGCGAACTTCCTTCACCGTATTCGTAACACCGGAAGGTAAAACCAAGACTTCATCACCTGGGCGAACAACGCCGCTGGCAACATTGCCCATGTATCCGCGGAAATCTGAGTTGGGCCGCGAAACATATTGAACGGGAAATCGAAAATCGATGAGATTTCGGTCGCTCGCAATATGAACCGTTTCAAGGTGACTCAGCAGGTTACGACCCTTATACCAGTCCATCTTTTTACTTGGATGGGTAACGTTATCACCCTCCAAAGCGCTAACAGGAATAAACGTTAGGTCTGTTAACTCGAGTCGCGCCGCAAAGTCAGTGAACTCTGCTGCAATCTCTCGGAAGCGTTCTTCGCTATAATCCACCAAGTCCATCTTGTTGATGGCAACGACAAGGTGAGGGATACGCAGGAGTGAGGCCAAGAATGCGTGGCGACGTGATTGTACCAAGACACCCTTAGATGCATCCAAAAGGATAATCATGAGGGAAGCCGTGGACGAACCTGTGACCATGTTCCGGGTGTACTGCTCGTGGCCTGGTGAATCGGCAATGATAAATTTTCGACGCGGCGTGGAGAAATAGCGATAGGCGACATCGATGGTAATGCCTTGTTCGCGCTCAGCCTTCAGCCCATCTGTTAAGAGAGCAAGGTCAACCCGTTCCCCGGCTGAACCCTGTTTCTTAGAGGCTTTTTCAATGGCGTCTAGCTGGTCTTCATAAATCCCTTTGGACTCATAAAGCAGGCGGCCAATCAGAGTCGATTTACCATCATCTACACTACCGGCCGTTACCAGCCTGAGTAGATCCATACTTTCGTTTTCTGCGAGAAGTTCGTCAATAGACATCAGAAGTAGCCCTCTCGTTTCTTTTGTTCCATTGAACCTTCTTGGTCATAATCAATCACACGATTTTCCCGCTCGCTCTTTCGAGTCAGCAATGTCTCTTCAATAATTTCTGGCAGCGTTGTCGCTTCGGACTCGAGCGCCGCCGTAACCGGATAACAACCGAGCGAGCGAAAACGGACCATTTTCATTTCGGGTTCTTCACCGGGCTCAAGAGGAATGCGGTCATCGTCCACCATGATGTTAAGGCCATCACGCTGCACCACAGGGCGTTTCGCTGCATAATAGAGCGGTACGATGGGGATGCTTTCTTTGTAGATGTAAAGCCAGATGTCTAACTCGGTCCAGTTTGAAAGTGGGAAGACGCGAATGCTCTCACCCTTATGAACCTTACCGTTGTAGAGGTTCCAGAGTTCAGGTCGCTGATTTTTAGGATCCCACTGATGAAACTTGTCGCGAAATGAATAGATACGTTCTTTAGCGCGCGACTTTTCTTCATCTCTTCGAGCCCCGCCAAAGGCAGCATCGTAGCCGCCCTTCGTCAAAGCTTGAAGCAGTGCCTCGGTCTTGTAGGCATGGGTATAAGTCTGGCTTCCGTGAACGAAAGGCGAGATTCCTGCGGCCACTGCGTCCTGATTGGTATGAACCAGAAGCTCAAGACCTTGCTCTTTACAAAAATTATCCCGAAATTCAGTCATCTCGCGGAACTTATACGTGGTGTCTACGTGTAAGAGCGGAAACGGCACAGGCCCGGGCGCAAACGCTTTTTGAGCAAGCCGGACCATACAAGATGAATCTTTGCCAATGGAGTAGAGCATGACTGGATTCTCACATTCAGCCACGACTTCACGGATAATATGAATACTTTCGGCCTCGAGCTGGTCGAGGTGACTCAGTGCATAATTCGTCATATTGAAAGTAGTTACACAATCAACTGGCTAGGGGAACCCCTGTGAACTTAATTATGAGTGTTTTAGTCATAATTAGATAAATAATTGAGATCAATGACCTACTTCGCTGGGATCTATCTCTAAATATTCAGATAACCATTTCGACCCGATGTAAAATGGGACGGTATCTAGCGCAGCGCAGCTCACCTTAAAGACATAGCCGGAACCAATAAAAGTAAGAAGCTGGGGCCATAAAGAGGCCTGGCTGTCGATAGGCAAAGCGTTGGCATAAAAGTGCGTAATCAAAATGACCGCAGTCGTGTCGACCAGCTGACTAACCACCGTTGAGGCATTGTTACGCAGCCAGAGATGCTTGCCGCCAGTGAGCTTTTTCCAAAAATGAAAAAGTCGTACATCGCAAAACTGCGCCGCCAAATAAGCAATCATAGACGCTGCGATGGCTCCGAATGCGAGGCCCTTCATTTCAAAAAAGACGCGACCGTGGGTTCCAATCGGTGGCAAGCCCGTTGCGGGGTCCATCACGGGCTGAGGCGGCAAAGCGCCGCCTAGCCACAAGATAAAGACCACCCAGATGTTGAGCAATAAGCCTGTCCAAACCAGCGCATTGGCTCGTTTTTCGCCGTAAAACTCACTGATGAAATCCGTGCATAGGAACGTCACTGGGTACGGTAAGACGCCAACTGCCAAAACGAATGGAATTTGGAGACCGAAGATTTCGAATGAGAGATCGATAAAACGCGTGATGCCCAAGATATTGAGCATCGTCAGCGTTCCCAAGAAGAGTCCTGCGAGAATGAGAAAGACACGCTCTCTACGTTCTTGGATACCCTGAGGCGGCCAGACATCATTAGAACTCGAGGGTTGTCCTGAAGACATTCTTATTCCTCAAAGGCTGGCGATATCCAAGGGTGGATTCGGGCCCGCGATTTCAGCTGCGTCGCTGACCATTCTATTTTTCGAATCAACTCGAATCACAGTTGGTTTATGGGCACGGGCCTCTGCGTCTTCTAATTCAACATACGTTGCTAGAATGACCATGTCCCCTGGCTCCATCAAATGAGCAGCAGCTCCGTTGATGCAGATATCCCCTTTACCGCGCTCACCAGAGAGCACGTAAGTAACCAAACGGGTACCACGGGTGATATTCCAAATATGAACGGATTCGTGTTCGAGAATGTCAGCTGCATCGAGCAAATCTTGATCGATGGTGACACTTCCTTCGTAATGCAAGTCGGCCTGTGTGACCGTTGCTCGATGAATCTTCGCGTTGAACATTGTGCGGCGCATCAATGACTTCCTTTACCGGCGCTCGAGGCTCGTTTCATCCCCAATATCCCTAAAAACAATAAGGCCCTACATTATTTTGCCCGTATTCTGCAAGTACGAAATGAGCAGCTAGGGAGCCGTTTCTGCTGCTCTTTTTCTGCGGTCTAACTCTTTGAGTATGTCCTGTGACCTAGAAACCTGCTCCAAGACCCAGCGGTCAACGATTTTCACTCGCTCATCCTCGGTCAAGTCTCCTACGCCCTCGGCCCCGGCATCGAGCTTACACCGAAGCCAATGCATCGAAAGCGCAAAAGCTACTGATATATTTAATGATTCGACAAATCCATGCATGGGTATGACCATCAAAAAATCAGCCGCGGCGCGTAGCTCATCGCTCACCCCCGAAGCCTCATTTCCGAAGGCCACACAGAGCTTTTCGTCCATAGAAACCGACTCCAGCGGTATGGCTGCTTGGGTATCAGAGCCAGGATCCGTCACCGCCAAGCGGTAGCCCGCGGATTTAATCGCATGGAGCGCGCTTTCAAGATCGCGGTGGTGGTGAACTGTTAACCATTTATGGCACTTACGAGCGATTCCACGGGCGACTCGGATAGGCTGAGAGTCCTCTGTCACAACATGTAAATCCTGAATCCCAAAGGCATCGCAGGAGCGTAAACAAGCCGCCGCATTGTGCGGGTTGGTGACATTCTCAAGCAAAGCGGTCAAACGGCGGGTTCGAAGATCAAGAATGGAGTTCATGCGCTCAAAGCGCTCATCGCCCACATATTCTCGCAGTATTTCTGTAATCTTACCCGGCGTTTCGAGACCTAAAATATTCTCTCTAAGAGCTGGATCAAAAACGATGGTATCGTCAACAGTATGTCGCGGCACAACAAGACTCCCTTTTCATGTCGTGCTTCTGCTATAGGTTCAGCACAGAGAACTCAATGCCACAAAGATTCAAACATCCAAGAGTACGCGATTTAGCGTGGGTCATTGCCAGCCCGGTTATGCTTCGTGGCGATATTGCAGACCGGCCAAGCTTCTCCGGCCAAGCCTGCGACGACGCTTTTCTAAAAGCATTGCCAAAACTCGAAGAGCTGGACGCAGATCCCAATCCCCTGCTCTCTTACCTCGAAAAACTGCCGGGTCACCGAGTGGGTCGCTACTTTGAAGCGCTCACCAATTACTGGCTGCGCAATTTAACGACCTTTGATGTGGTGACCAATAATCTTCAGCTACGCCGCGGCAAACAGACCCTAGGCGAAATCGATTTTCTCTTTCGCGATGGCGAGCAACTTGTGCACTGGGAGGCGGCCGTCAAATACTACCTACAGCTAAAGCCTGGCTGCGAGGACCATGAATTCATTGGTCCCAATACGGCAGATAATCTGGCTTCCAAGCTTGGGCGACTTTTTGAAAAGCAGCTTCCACGAAGCACGCCGGAAAATCTCGCACTGGCACTCGGGCCACTGAATGGTACCGATTGCATTCGGCGACAAGCGTTTGTGAAGGGCTGGCTTTTTTACCATTGCTCTGAAACCAGTCCCGGGGAATTACCGGGTCATCTCAATTCAAATCACCTCAAAGGTTTTTGGATCCGACATGGTGAAGATGAGCTACCTAAAAATCCCAACGAGGGCCTCTGGGCTCTTCTCACCAAGCCCTACTGGCTTGCGCCCTTAATCACACACGACCAAGGCGCACTCCTCACCCGCCGCCAACTCGAACTGCTTTTAGAATCTCACTTTAGTACACGGGAAAGTCCGCTCTTAGTCGCCCAGCTCCAGCGAAATGATTCTGGCTACGAGGAAATCTCAAGAGGCTTTGTCGTGCCTGCTAACTGGCCCCATCTTACAAATCCGCCAAAACCTCTACGCTAACCTCGGTATCGCTTAAGGTCCAGATTAAGAAGCCTGCTTGCTCTTTCACGGGGGTAAGCCTCTCATTCAGCATTACCATTCCAAAGGCTGTAGAAGGTGCTCCCTGTACCCATGGTTTCTCGTAAAGCCGCATCACTCGGTGCAGGTGACCATAACCAATGGCTTGAATTTGCGGGTAACCCTTTATCCTTTGAAACCATTCTTCTCGGTTATGCAGCCCAATCGAATCAAAGAACGCATCGCCGGTATCCAATGGAGGATGATGCATAAAAACAATGACTGGAGTCGTTGAAAGCTCTGCAAGCCGCTTTTGAAACCAATCTCTCGTTGCATCACCGAGAACACCACCATCACTTCCAGGTTTATGTGTATCCAAACCAATGAGCCCGTAGCCTTTAAGGCTTACACAAAAACAAGCCGATGCGGCATTCGGATCAACACGATCCCAAAACACTTCACGAATAAGCTGAGGGCTGTCGTGATTACCTGGAATGACCCAATATGGGAATATTCTCTCTTCTAGAATTTCTCTCAACTGCTCGTAGGTCTCTCGCTTCTCATCATGAGCAATATCGCCTGTTAAGACCAAGGCATCAGTCGAACCTTGAGCCTCTAAATCTAAGAGCATCTTTTCGAGCTGCGCCCAGGTATCTATACCTTTACAGGTCGTTCCTGGGGCACCCGAAAGATGTAAATCGGAAAATTGCGCCACCCGGATTGAGTTGCCGGCCATCTAGCCAATCTCAGCAAGGCGCTCAATACGCGTCAGAATCGGTGGGTGGGTATAATTTAGAAATACAGTTAAACGATGCGGCGTTAGGTTTCCTAGATTTGCAACGCTTAAAGTCTTAAGCCCCTCGATTAAACCTTCCGAGGTGCCAAGAGTTTGAGCGGCAAATGCGTCGGCCTCGAATTCGTTACGCCGGCTCCATGCATTTTGTGCAATCCCGAGCAAAAAACTAATCGGTGAGTAGAGCAGCGAGAAAAAGACCAGGCCTGCATAAGCGGATACGGTTTCAACACCGAAGGCATTAAACAAAGCTGGCTCGCTTATAAACAATGACAAAATGCCAAAGAGTACGCCCAGTTGAACAATCGTCATCGCGGTTCCCACAACAATATGCTTCTTTTTATAGTGGCCTATTTCATGGGCTAAAATCGCAACCAGCTCCGTCACGCTGTGTTTCTCCACCAGCGTATCATAAAGAGCGATTCGTTTGTTTTTACCAAACCCGCTAAAATAGGCATTGGAATGGCCCGAGCGTTTAGAGCCGTCCATTACAAATACACCGGTTAAGGGAAAATCCACCTTCGAGGCGTAGGCACTTAAGGCATCCTTAAGCTCTCCATCCTGCAGGGGTTCAAACTTATTAAAAAGCGGCGCGATGAAGGTTGTAAAAATAGGAGGCAAAACCAAAATAAACGCGCTCACGATAAGCCATGCCCACAGCCATGCCAAATCACCGGCAACTTGGAAAAAGTATAAAATCGCACCCAACAACGGTGCGCCAAAAACTCCAACCAAAAGGTAGGATTTAAGCTTGTCCGTAAAGTACGTTGCGATGGACATCTTGTTGAAGCCAAATCGCTCTTCAATGGAAAAGGTTCCGTAGAGAGAAAATGGTAAAGACAAGAGATCTGAAAGAACAAAGAGAACACCAAAGAATATCAACCCCGTGCTCAGCTCTCCCAGACCAAAACCTCGTGCCCAGAGGTCCACATGATTGAATCCGCCCAAAAGAATAAATGATACGACAACGACCATAGAGAAGGTCGAACTCACCATACCCAAGCGGCCATTGGCTTTCGTGTAAGCTTGAGATTCTAAATATTTTTCTTGGTCATAATACCCGGCAAATTCTGCGGGTAATGTATCACTCAGCGCTCGTAGGTTGAGTATGCGCGCCGCCGACTGAATGACAAATTCACCGACAAGCGTAAAAAGAATAATAATCAAATACGTATTCAAGACCTTCACCCAATCCACTTACGACTTTTTAAACTGAATCACTTTTTTCTGCGGCGAGAGTGTCAACTCGTCTACTACCGTCCCGCGGCGCATACTTAACATCGTCCAAAGAGCCTCAGCCACGTCTTCCGGCAAAATAGCCTGGTCATCGCCCGCTCCTGGCTCAAAGTGCAGTTCTTCAAAAAACTCGGTCCGCACCATGCCCGGATGAATCATGCCAACTCGAACCCCGCTCGATACGCACTCTTCACGAAGAGCCTGAGCGAAACCGCGAAGCCCAAATTTCGCCGCACAGTAAAGACTGCCCTGCTTGCCGCCCCGAAGCGCCGCCTCTGAGCCCATCAAGATAATGTCGGCATGCTGCCTTTGTCTCAAACGCGGTAAAAATGCTCGTACCAACACCATATGGCTTACTAAATTAAGCTCCATAGCCTCGCGAATCTGAGTCGCTGAGAATTGATCCAAGCCACCGAAAATCCCGCGGCCTGCATTCGAAATCACCGCATCAACATCTTGGTAGCGTTTGGCCAATTCAGGCAGTGATTTTTCCAGCGACTTCAGATCAGACAAATCTAATGTCTCAGCCGTGTAGCGTTCATGCTCGATACCATCCTGATGGTTTCGTCCAACGCCAATCACTTCGAGCCCTTCATCTAAAAGCTTCTGCGAAATAGCGCGTCCAATTCCTCGGGTTGCTCCCGTCACCAATACCTTTTTTGTCAGTGTCATCCTGGTCCTCCGGGAGTGCAGGCAAAAAATTTCGTTTCGGGAACAAACCGTTCCAATTCTTGCCGGCAAAAGCTCGCCATCTCATCTTCGATGGCTTTCGGATAGGAAACCATTTGCCTATCTTTTGTAAGCGGCCCGGCAAAGAGTCGCTCTTGCGGGTAGAGCTTACGGATCTTCTCAAACATCGCTGGAGGAAAACGAAGCGGTCCAAAGCTCACGGAATGAACGGCCTCACTTGGAACCTTTTCAAACACATCGTTAAAAAGCCCGCGATAAGCACTTTGATACTCTTCATGATAAATAAGCGGATCAAAGCGAAGACCTATTTTCCACCCAGCGTCCGCGAGTTTTTTCATCGATTTTATTCGGCTGCTAACAGACGCTGCACCATGCTCGAGAGTTTTTGCCACTGCATCGGGAGTCATACTGAATGCAACGATACAATTTGGAGTTGGCTCCATCGCCAAAAGTGGTTTGATATTCGCGCTCTTTGTTCTCAGCTCCAAATAGGCCGAAGGGTGCTCGCGCATAAAGGGCATAAAGTCAGCGGCGAAGTCGGAAACATTCTCAAGCGCCATTGAGTCGCAATCATAGCCGGAGAAAAAGTAGACAGGTTCGTCCTCGGGATACTTCTTCAGTGTCGCTCTCATCTCATCTTGAAAGTCTTCGTAATTGACAAACAATAAATAATTGGCCGAGCGATACATCCCTTGCAAGAAACAATACCTACAATCGTAAAGACAATTGAGCATGTGCGAGAAGTAATAGTTGTGGTGACCACCCACTCCATATCCATCTGGGGTAGGTAAAACAAAGTTGTCGAATTTCTTCGCCAAAACCAATGCTGGTGACTGCTTTTGTAAACGGAAGTTTTGCGAGGCTCTATTGAAGACCTCTCCATATCGCTCACACTCGATGACCGTGGCTTTTGAGAATCTCTCTAAAATCTTTTGGGCTCTCGGATGTTCTCGGGCTTCGCGCTCTACGTAGATTACATCGATCATCGCTCACCCCACATCACAGGCATGGTTTCGACAAGGGCACTCAACCTC